>NZ_JBNVZS010000005.1:0-203734 GCF_052527395.1 Legionella pelazae | reverse complement strand
GAATCCAAACCCTTTCCCGTTTTTGCCATGCGGTTCTAGTAATATATTCTAATGGGATACCATTTAAATCGCCTTTTACTGTTAAGCCGTTTTTTTGTGTGATATTTGTAAGGGCTTGAATATCCACAGTGCCATCATAGCGAATGCCAGTCCCCGCATAAACCCAAATCTTGTCAATCATATACTCTCCCAGAAAATATATTTTGATATATTATTACACAAATTGATTAACAAATTATTAAATTAGGCCATATTGCAAAATATTGCCAGGGCAAGTGTAACGCACAACACACTATAATGAAGCCTCTCTATGATTTGCTTAGCGCGGGCGTTAAGGCGTTTATCTTTAAGACATAAGCCGCTCATTTCTTCTGAGAAAACTCTCTAGGTGTACCACTTCTTAAACTCAGGATACAGCTAACTTCTTTCACTTATATACATTTCATCTATTTCTCATTAGAAATGTTTTCAACTAAAACTTAAGGCTAATTGGAAAGACTTGCGCGGAGATGACATGGAATTTGCAGATTAGTGAGCAAGGTTATAGCAAGTGCTGTTTAACTGTTTCTTTGATGTAAATGCTGGTATATACGAGCAGCGAGCTCGGCATTAATGCCGGCCACTTTTACAATTTCCTCAATAGGTGCCTTAGCAAGCTCACGTAAACCACCAAAGCGTTGTAACAAGGCATGCCGTCTTTTAGGGCCGACGCCCTCTATCTTTTCTAAAGAGGACTCAAGTCCGGCCGTATTTCTTTTTTTACGATGAGCCATAATGGCAAAGCGATGCGCTTCATCACGTATTTGTTGCAATAAATGTAATGCCGGTGAATCGCTTGGTAAGGTCATTTCCTTTTCTTGAGCCACAAGGATTAATCGTTCCCAGCCTGCTTTTCGATCCATACCTTTAGCAATACCCAATAAAGTCACACCTTCAATACCGAGTTCCTGTAAAACACGCTTGGCAACACCGACTTGACCCCTACCGCCATCAATAATTAACACATCAGGTAGATTTTGCTCTTGTAACAATCGCTTATAGCGTCGTGATAAGACTTGTTGCATGGCGGCATAATCATCAGATGGCGTGATGCCGGTAATATTAAACCTTCGATAATCACTTTTACGGGGCCCTCCTGCATCAAATACAACACAAGATGCTACCGTTAGTTCACCTTGTGTATGGCTAATATCAAAACATTCCATCCGTACAATAGGTTTTTCAAGTTCTAAAAGCGTGGCTAAAGCGTTATAACGCTTTGCCATCGTTGCTGCTGAAGCTTCATGTTCACCTACAGCTAAACGCAAATTGTTCTTTGCAAACTCAAGCCAACGAGCTTTTACACCACGGGGGTTTACTTGGATACAACATTCTTTGCCTCGTAATTTAGTTAACATATCCTTAATGAGGTTAAGATCGTTTACTGCCTCATCTAAAATTAGTAATGCAGGAATTCGTTCTGGAACTTCAACATAATAAAAGGAAATAAAGGCTTCTAAGACTTGTTGACGTAATTCACTCTCTTGTATAGATAGTTCAGGTACTGTGGGGAAAAAACTTTGACTGGCAATAACATGACCATCACGTATAGAAATACATTGCACGCAAGCAAAGCCTGCTCGAGCTTCAATCGCAATGACATCTGCATCTCCCCGTAATTGCACCACACCTTGTTGTTCTTGCACTAAACGCAAACTTTTAATTTGGTCTCGTAATACTGCTGCTTGTTCATAAGCGAGCTGTTGTACAGCAGATTCCATACGAGCTTCTAGTTCTTTTAAGATGTCTTGGCATTTTCCCTGCAAGAATTTAACAGCATCATTTACAGACTGCTGGTAATCAGCAGCAGAGATATAACCTGTACAAGGCGCTGTACAGCGCTTTATTTGATATTGCAAGCATGGCCTTGAGCGAGTATTAAAATAACTATCTCGGCAATTTCGAATCTTAAATACTTTCTGAATGGTACTTAAAGTATCGCGAACCATTCCCGCACTTGGATAAGGCCCAAAATATGTTCCCTTTTGCGGTTTCTTTTTACTCCGATACATTTCTAATCGAGGATAAATATGCTCTGTTGTAAGATGAATGTAAGGATATGACTTATCATCCCGCATTAAAACATTATATTTAGGGCGTAATGTTTTAATCAAATTACTTTCTAAGAGGAGAGCTTCTGTTTCAGTTTTAGTAATTGTCACTTCAATTGAAGCAATTTGGCTAACTAACGAACGAGTCTTCGTACCTACCACTTGTCTAGAAAAGTAGCTACTGACACGTTTTTTTAAATTAGCTGCCTTACCAATATAAAGAATGTTACCTTTTGCATCTAACATTCGATAAACGCCAGGCTCCCTAGTAAGATTAGCTAGAAAATTACTTAATTCATTCGATAAAGTTTGTTTACTCATGATTAATTATTACGAATAGATACTTCATTGGAATAACTGCAAGACTACTGTGCCGAGAGAATTCATGATTAAACTGTAGCATAAAATGAATTTTGTTGCTTTGTTTGATTTTAAAGCAATTTAACATTATTTTGCTATAAAAGATTTTCCTTCTTATATTAAATTACTATTTTTGATTTAAAACGCTCGTACGACATAAAAAAGTCTTCGACTCTTTTATGTCTAACTCACGTTAGTTATCATCTAACAGTACATCAGATGGTTTTTCAATTACTCTATGTTTTAGGGCAAGATGTGTTAACTCAACATCATTTTTAATACTCAGTTTTTCAAAGATTCGGTAACGATAACCATTGATAGTTTTTGTGCTTAAAAACAGCCGATCAGCAATATCTTGTACTGTCATGCCACTCGTAATCATTAACATGACCTGCATTTCTCGCTCTGATAAAGCGTCAAAAGGTGAACCTTGAACAGCCATAAGGCTATTAATAGCCATCTTTTGAGCAATCTCGGCACTTAAATATTTTTCACCCTTGGCTACTTTACGAATGGCTGCAGCCATTTCTTGCACACCAGACTCTTTGGTAAGATAACCCATAGCGCCTAGTTGTAAAATACGTGTGGGTAGCGGTTCGGCACAGATTGCCGTTACCGCGATGATTTTAATATGAGGATTGGATTTTTTAAGACGCCTTGTTACTTCCCATCCATCAATACCTGGCATTTTCATATCCAGTAAAACGACATCCGGTCTGTGAGATTTCACCAACAATAGGGCTTCCTCGCCACTTGCAGCCTCAGCAACTACATCCATATCAGGCAAATCTTCTAAAAGTCGGCGAATACCCATTCTAACCAACGCATGGTCATCAACAATGAGTATTTTGATCAAGCGATGCTCCTTGACAGTTTGTCAGCCAATAAACTCCTCGCATAACCTAAGTATTTTTGCCTATAGCAAGATGACAACATTTGAGCGATAAACAATACAGTAACGCTTACAACTTTGTATTAAAGCAAAATTACATGTATGCAAGAGGTCTCACAATTCAAAAGTACGACGATATTAACAAGACTAACTAGGCATTACAATTAAAGATATTTATTAAATCTTTTCAAACCTTAGCAATTGCCTTAGTAAATCATCAAACTACTTTAAAATATTCCCATTTAATTGCATATTGATTTCATGCTACCTTTCTTATATTTCAATTCATCCTATAAAGTATAATAAAAGCATTTTTAACAGGCACGAATATGAATACTTGGGTTATTTTCTTCCACCTCAAATAAGGGCGGAAATTCTCCTAACTCACACGCTCGCTGCATATATTTTTCTATATCCTGGCAAACAAAATCATATAAAACTTGATATTTGTCAATAACAAAGTAAATTTGCTGTAACTTATCAATGCGATAAGGTGTGCGAAATGCAACCACCGGATCAAATAAAACGCGCATAGGTATATCACTTTCAACACTATAAGCAGTTTCACTGATTGATGATAAAATTCCTCCTCCATAAGCGCGTAAACCACAGTCCGTTTTAATTAAACCAAATTCAACAGTAAACCAAAATAAACGCTGTAATAAAGGCCATTGACCCTCTGGAAAGGCCAATACTTTACAAGCATAATTACAAAGAAAATTAGCATACACAGGATCAGTTAGCATTGGGCAATGGCCAAAGAGTTCATGAAAAATATCTGGCTCTTTAATATAGTTTAGCTCTTCTTGGCAGCGTATAAATGTTGCAGCAGGAAAATATCGCTCCGCTAATAACTCAAAAAATTCACGCGCAGAGATTAAGGCCTCTACTGGTTTAACTTGCCAACCAGTTAATGCGACTAATTTAGAACTAATATCAGGAAGCTGTGGAATACAATTGGATGGTAAATTAAGTATCTGTAGTCCCTTCAAGAACTCATCGCAAGCTCGATTAGGTAAAACTGCCATTTGTCTTTCATATAGTTGCTGCCAGATACTATTCTCTTCCTGGGAGTAATCTATAAGCCCTTCTGCATTAGGTTGATGCGAGACATATCGACTAACAAATTTCATAATAGCTCCTGGCACTCATAGTTATCTATGATGATTAGAATAATACCTTTACATCTATGAGAAAGCACATATCTGTTTTTAAGTAATTATTCTCTTAAACTAATCAATCCACTAATGCCAATATAAAAAACAATGCGTTATCTATAGGACGATATGACTTAAATTATAGCTATTTATAATAGAAATCAAGAAATGCGCTTGCCAATTTTAGAAACTGGAATAAATGTTTCAATACCTGCCTCTAAACGATGCTGCTCTCCTTTCCATGCATGGCCATAAATTATTTCATAAGTAAGAGGATATTTATCTTTTGTAAGGAAAGATTCATAGTTCTTCTCAAAAGCCTTCCAGCGGCCTTTTGCAGTTAAGCCTTGATTGCGGGCCGGATTTATATTACGTACACCTTGGGCTTTTAAACTAGAAATAAGTTCTTTTAGATTACGATAATGAACAGTTAAATACTCCATATCAACAACAGGATCTAAAAACCGCTCACTTAATAGACAGTCACCAATATCATGCATATCCATAAAACTATTAATATGCGCATAATTATCAACAAGCGACCAAGCTTGTTTTAATTCTTTAAAGGTATCTGGCCCTAACGTTGAAAACATGAAACAACCATTAGGCGACATCACTCGATTTAACTCGCGAATTAAAGACGCTAATGTTCCCCAATGGATAACTTGATTAGCAAAAACTAAATCAAATAATCCATCTATAAAAGGTAATGCCACCATATCGGCATTAACCAAGAACCATTTGCGCCAAAGTTTTTGTTTTTGTTTAGCTTGTAATAGCATTTTATAAGCAATATCGACCCCTATGATAATGGCTTTCGGATACTTCTTTTTTAGTAAAGTAGTAAAAATACCAGGCCCACAACCTAAATCAAGTATAAAGCGCGGACTTATTTTTAAATAATCTAAACGGTTAAAGAGCCGATTACCTATTTCGGATTGAACTTTCGCTGCTTGTTCATAATGGGCGGCATGCTGATTAAAGGCATTGCAAATTTCTGTTTTAGGATTCATCATATAGACGCTTAATTAATAGGAAGTCCAACGGATTATGTTTCAAAAGCTCGCAAGTATATCACGAATACTACGTCTAACTGCAGTATGTGTCTTATGTAATCAATATCATCGGGAACAACTTGCTATTTGTAATCCCTGCTTAGAACTTTTTATCCCTCTAAAATATGCATGCTCAATTTGTCGAGTCCCATTACTTAGTGATTCTATCTTGCAGTGTGGCTATTGTATCAAGCAAAAGCCAGACTATGATCAAGTATTAACAGCTTATGCATTTGAAGAGCCACTACGAACACTCATTCATCAATTTAAATACCATCAAGCACTTTATTTACGTGTTTTGCTAACTAAATTCATGCTAGATGCCCTGCCCTGTCAATCCTACCGCCCTGACTGCTTTATACCTATACCCTTGCATCCTAAACGACTATATAGTCGAGGATTTAACCAATCTGTCATATTAGCTAAATTATTGTCTAACTATTTAAGCGTCCCTGTAGACTTAACCCTTTTACACAAAACTATAAATACGCCACCTCAAGCGACTTTATCTAGAAAACAGCGGCATCAAAACTTAAAGGCCTCATTTACAACTAAATCAAGTCGCTATCAGCATATAACTATTATTGATGATCTAATAACAACAGGAAATACAGCAAATGAGGTTGCAAAATTACTAAAAAGGCAACATGTTCAACGCGTTGATGTATGGTGTATAGCCAGAGCTTCTATAAAGTAACGTGAGTTAGACATAAAAGAGACAAAGCTCTTTTATGTCATAACGAACGTTATCCCGTAAAATACGCAGTATTCGCGGGATCCAGATCAAAACAACCGAGTTAGTGCACCATACGTTGTAAATCATTTGAGATTAATTGAATTACAAAAACAATAAAAGCAATAAATGCTAAACGATAAAGGAGTACTTCTAAGGCAATAGAAATAGGTTTGCCACGAATCTTCTCTATTACAGTTAACATAATTGAACCGCCATCTAAACCGGGAATAGGAAATAAGTTAACTAGACCCACTGCCAAGCTAAAATTTGCTATAAAATATAAAAAGATAATTACGCCTTGATTTAAAGAACCAACGGAAACTGAGATTAAACCGATTGGCCCAAGCAATGATGAAAAAGGGATAGCGCCAATTAAAACTTGTTTTAAAGCTAAAATTAAAAAAACGACCATCCGAACGATAGTATTAAATGCTTCCTTAATAGCTGTTAAAAATGGTTTAGGAGCAACGTGTTTTCTATATTGAGGTGATTTATCAATTGTCACGCCTAAGAAGCCCGTTAGACCTTTAGTATTTTTAGTAAAAGGAGTAGCTAGATTTAATTTTAATTGTCTTTCCTGGTTATTTACATCAGCGACAGTGGCAATAACATCAGGTTTACCTAAATTAACAATCAAGACATTTCCAACTTCTTGCCAAGAGTTTGTTGGCCAATTTTCAATACTTACAAAACGATCAGATGCCTTAACACCTGCAGTTGCCGCAACACCTTGGGGATTAACCTCTTTTATTATTGGCAGTAATTGCTGATAACCTGTCATATAAAAAATAGTTAAAACCAGCAAGGCGACTAAGAAATTAGCTACCCCACCCGCTAAAAGAATTACAATACGCTGCCAAGCTGGCTTCTTGTCAAAACAGAAAGAATAATTATTAGGCTTAACTTCTTCAATACGCGAGTTTAATAACTTAACATACCCGCCCAGAGGCCATATGGCCCATACCCACTCCTGCCCCTTTTTATCTTTCCAAGATAAAATAGGTTTACCGAAACCAATTGAAATACGTTGGATCTTTACGCCAAATAATTTTGCCGCTATTGCATGACCTGCTTCGTGCAAACCCACAACTAATATCAAAGTTAAAAGGATAGCGAGTAAAGCAATAAGCATGTCAAATCCCAATTAACGTGTATTATCAACTACTAATTGCAACACAGGACGACGTGTGCGTCCAGAATTTAATTCACACCCTTTTCTATACACCTCAAATGTTCGATAAACTTGGTTAGTTTCACTATCCACTAACTCCACATCATCGCCTTGGTCATCCAATAAGGTAACGTTTAAACGAATTTCTCGAAATTGAGTAATTTGATAATGTTCTTTAAATAAACGCAATACACTTAATAAACTTTCAGCTACTTCTTCATTAGTATGTTTACCTTGCAAGATAATTTCCATTTCCTGCTCCTTATAAAAGGAATCACTATAATTAGCGGCATAAGTTAGAATGTCTTGAGTTATCAGTGTTTCCATGGGTTAGCTAAGTGAAGCCATTGATTCTTTTGCAAATTTAATCCTTAATGTTAAAATTCAATCTTAAATTTTTATGATGTCTATAAATGAAAACAGTTTTGGTTTACAATTCATAATTATAGCGTAACCGTGTAAATATATGGTATTTGTTGCCTGTGGGCTCAATTACAAAACAGCTCCCCTAAATGTTCGTGAAAAAATTGCCTTACCACCGGCAGTGCAAGGCGACTTTTTGCAAAATTTAATTGCTCAATCTGCAGTCAATGAAGCAGCTATTTTATCAACTTGTAATCGTACAGAAATTTATTGTGAAACAGAGGACCCTAGGGAATTAATTCCTTGGCTAGCAGAGGAACATCAAGTAGCTAAACATGATTTACTGCCTTTTTGTTACTTGTATCCTGGTGAACAAGGTATAAAACATACCCTACGTGTTGCTAGTGGATTAGACTCCATGATGCTTGGTGAGCCTCAAATTCTAGGTCAAATGAAGCAAGCTTATAAGCAAGCTTGCCAGGCCGGAACTATAAAGACTAATTTACGATTCATTTTTGAATATGTTTTTAAGGCCAGTAAACGTGTTAGAACTCGTAGTGGTATAGGTATAAACCCAGTTTCAGTTGCTTATGCAGCAGTACAACTTATTAATAAATTATTTTCTAATTCTAAAAATCTGGATGTTTTTTTAATTGGATCGGGTGAAACAGCCACTTTAGTTGCAAAATATTTGCATAAGCAAGGTATGCATCGCTTTAAAATAGCAAGTCGCACACGAGAAAATGCTCAACAATTGGCAATGAACTTTAATGGCGAGGCCTTAACTATTGGTGATATTCCTGAACACTTATCGCAGGTTGATGTAGTCATTTCTGCTACTGCTTGTCCGCTACCTTTCATTAATAAAAGCTTAGTAGAAGGCGCACTGGCAAAGCGCAATCATGCGCCAATGTTTTTTTTAGATTTAGCAGTACCGCGAGATATTGAACCTGATGTGAGTAAATTAAAAAATGTAAGTCTCTATAATATAGATGATTTACAAATTATGATTGAACAAGGGATGAGTGAAAGACGCTTAGCAGCACTACAAGCAGAACAATTAATTGATTGCGAATTAGATAATTATATTCGTTGGCATCGATCACTACGAGCCAAAGAAGTTATTTGTGATTATCGCCAACGTATGAAATTGCTTGCTGAAGAGGAACTACTTCGTGCAAAAACAAAATTATCTAGCGGACTTAATCAAGATTTAGTCTTACGTGAATTCTGCGATAGACTTGTAAATAAATTAACCCATCATCCTACCATTGGTTTAAGACAAGCAGCTTGGGATGGCAGGCAAGAGTTACTTGATCTTACTCATTACTTATTTAACACCGAAAATGACCCCGTAACTTTATGAAAAAATCGCTTGAATTAAAATTGCAACAATTATTAGAACGCTTTCAAGAAGTAGGCCATCTACTTTCAGAGCCTTCAGTGATTGCAGACCAAAATCAATTTAAAAATTTATCTAAAGAATATGCTCAACTAGAGCCTTTAGCGAATTGTTACAATACTTATTTACAAGCAGAATCTAATCTTAAATCGCTAGAGGAGTTGATATCTGGCTCCGATCAAGAATTAGCGAGTATGGCTGCTGAAGAAATTGATGAGGCTAAAGAAAAAGTAGAACGACTTGAAGAGGAATTACAGTGGCATTTAGTTCCTAAAGATCCTGATGATTCACGTAATGTCTACCTAGAAATACGAGCAGGAGCAGGCGGCGATGAAGCTGCTATTTTTGCTGGTGACTTATTTCGGATGTATAGTCGTTATGCTGAGAACCAAGGCTGGCAAGTTGAAGTTGTTAGCGCAAATGCTGGCGAGCACGGTGGTTATAAAGAAATTATTGCACGAATTGCAGGTAATGCTGTTTATTCACAGTTAAAATTTGAATCTGGTGCACATCGTGTACAACGTGTACCTGCAACAGAATCTCAAGGCAGAGTGCATACTTCAACCTGTACCGTTGCTATCTTGCCTGAAGTTGAAGAAATTGACGATATCGAAATTAATCCTGATGAACTACGTATTGACACTTATCGCTCTTCAGGAGCCGGTGGACAGCATGTTAATAAAACCGACTCAGCTATTCGTATTACTCACTTACCTACTGGCGTGGTCGTAGAATGTCAGGATGAGCGCTCTCAACATAAAAATCGCGCTAAAGCAATGGCTTTACTAAAAACCCGCTTACTTGATGCAGAGCAAAGTAAGCAACGGCAAGAACAAGCTCAGACAAGAAAGCTTCTTGTAGGCTCAGGCGATCGCTCAGAGCGTATTCGTACTTATAACTTTCCTCAAGGTCGTTTAACCGATCACCGGATTAATTTAACGCTTTATCAGCTCACTGATATTATTGAAGGTGATATATCAGCTGTACTTGATGCGCTCAAACGTGAGCATCATGCTGAGCTTCTTGCAGAACTTGGACGTCATGAATAATACCGTTAAAGACGCTCTTGAGCTTGCAATAAGGCAATTAGCCGAATATATTCAAGGAGATGCGCGAGCCGATGCTGAGATTTTATTAGCGCATGCCATGGGTAAAACCCGTACTTATATTTATACTCATCCTGAAGCTGGGTTAACGAAAGAAGAATTCAAGCTTTTTCAACGATTTGTTGCACGCCGCTCACTTGGCATTCCGGTTGCCTATATTATTGGAACTCGTGAGTTTTGGTCCCTACCTATAAAAGTCAATGAAGAAACACTTATTCCGCGGCCTGAAACAGAATTGCTTGTCGAAATCACTCTAAATTTATTAAAAGATTACCCTAAGGCGCGTATCTTAGACTTAGGGACAGGCAGTGGCGCCATAGCGCTTGCTTTAGCTAAGGAAAGATCAGACTGGGAAATTACAGCTTGTGACTGTAGCAAAGGCGCACTAGTAACAGCTAAAAAAAACGCTCATCTTTTAAATTTGTCTAATGTTCACTTCTGTTATTCTGACTGGTTCTCCAAAATCGAAGAGACGAAGACATTCCATGCTATTGTTTCCAATCCACCTTATGTTGCAGCCAATGATCCACATTTACTTTCCGGTGATTTACGTTTTGAACCGCAACTTGCATTAGTTGGTGGTTCCAATGGGTTAGCTGCTTTAGAACACATTATTAAACACAGTATTGCGAGACTTAAACCAAACGGGCTATTATTAATAGAGCACGGTTTTGATCAAAAATCTGCAGTTGCGTCTATGCTTAATAATTATGGCTATCAAGATGTAAGATGTTGGCAAGATTTACAAGGACATGACCGAGTTAGTGTAGGAAAGTATATAATTAGTTGATGACAGAGCTAATTTTTGGTATATCTAAGCGCCTTTAATTGTCATGCCCTTAGGTTTGCATCTGATTCTTTTAGTGGCAAGAAGAAAATCTTGAGAAAAAAGTCAGATTTAAGTGCAAGTTAAGTGCAGTTAATTCTAAATTACTTATATAAATATAAAAGATTTTAGAATTATTTTCGCTTAATATGCGCTTGAGGCTTTTGTTATTATGAACAAGGATAGGGCGTGTATGTGGATAAGTACCAACGTGGGAGGCAATTATGCCAGCGCAATCAGTTAAGTCAAAATTTAAAAGTGATGCTACAGGTAACATGGGTATTCCCTTCTATCAAGAAACTGAAGGTGAAGAGTACATGAATGAAAAGCAGCTAGCGCATATTGAAAAAATATTACTAGCATGGCGTCAGTCTCTTATGGAAGAAGTAGATAGAACTGTATCCCATATGAAAGACGAAGCAGCTAATTTTCCCGATCCATCTGATCGTGCCAGTCAGGAAGAAGAATTTAGCTTAGAATTACGTACACGTGACAGAGAGCGTAAGCTTATTAAAAAGATTGAAGACGCCCTTGAACGTTTAAGGGACGCAGATTTCGGCTATTGTGAAGCATGTGGCATAGAAATTGGTTTACGCCGTCTAGAAGCTAGGCCTACTGCAACACTTTGTATCGATTGCAAAACCCTTTCTGAAATAAAAGAGAGACAAAATCAAGGCAGTTAACTCATTTTTCTTCGCAATCTACCAACGTCTCGTAACTAGTTTGCGGGATCTAGTGAACTAATTACATCACTAGATCCCGCGGACAAGCTGCGGGACGTTGGCAGGATGATTGGATTCCACAGGCAAGTCACGGGAGGTCGGTAAGGAAAAAAATGCTTATTAATAGACCTTTCATTCTTTTCTATAATGAGCCTATTCCTCTGCACTCACTATTCATGAGGTATGTTTAAATCTTAAAGAAAATATTCTCAAACTTCTAACAAGCTATCAATCTGATGCAGATAGCGTGTCACTGTACCTTTATTTTTATTTAAAATTTGTGTTGCATTCTTTACTAAAGATTGTCGTTTATCTTGATGCTTGTGAAGTTCTATAAGTTTGGCAACTAATTCATCTGAATTATCAACTAATATAATTGCGCTAGCTTCTTCTAATGCATTGCAAATTGCTTTAAAATTATGCATATGTTTGCCACTAAAAACTGGAACTTGCATTGCAATAGGTTCAAGTACATTATGACCGCCAACGGGAACTAAACTACCACCTATAAACGCATAATGACTGATTTGATAAAAGGTCAGTAACTCACCAATGGAATCTAAAATAATAACCTCTTCATCGCTTATTTCACTTTTTATTTGACTCCTTAAGCCGGTTTTAAAACCCATTTTGCACGATAGCTGATAAACTTTTGAAAAACGCTCGGGATGGCGAGGTGCAATTAATAATAAAAGATTAGGAATATGAGCTTTTAATTGATTTAAGCGGGCTAAAATAAGTTGTTCTTCCCCTTCATGTGTACTTGCAACAATAAGTCTTATTCTATTTTCACCTAAATATTTATCAAATTGTAATAATTGCACATTAGCTGGCGGAATTTGTAAATCAAATTTTATATTACCGCCAATTTGTACTTTATTCTCTTTAGCACCTAGCTGTTTAAAATAAGAAGCATCCTCTGCGCTTTGCGCAAGAATTAAATTAAAATTATTTAACAAGGGCTTAAACAAATATTTAACTTTTTTATAACCCTCATAAGAGCGTCTAGATAATCTAGCATTTAATAATAATAAAGGTATTGTCTCTTTAGTTGCGATAGTAATAAGATTTGGCCATAGTTCTGTTTCCATAATAATGCCTAGACGGGGCTTATTAAATTTAAAGAATCGTCGCAAAGCTTGAGGTAAATCGTAAGGAATATAGCGATGCGTAACGCGATTTTTAAAGTGAACTTGAACTTTTTCTGCACCAGTGGGCGTCATAGTGGTAATTAATAATTGCTTATTTTTTTGCAATAGTGCTTCAATTAAAGGAATTGCAGCAATGACTTCGCCTAAAGAAACAGCATGAATCCATACATCATAGAACGCTTTTGTTTTACTACCATAACCAAACCGTTCATTTATACGTTGTCTGTAAGCAGGTAACTTTCGCCCTTTCCACCATAAGCGTAAAAGTAAATAAGGGCTTAAACAGTAGAATAAAAAAGAATAAATTTGGCGCATATAAAAATTTATAACAAAATACGCCATTATACCTGTTATAAAAGCACAAATTCTAGAAGAAAATATTAAAATTAGCCTATAAAGTCTGTTAAAACTTAATAAAACTCGTAATTCTTCAAAACACCTGGCAAAATTAGGGCTAAAATTAACAAGGACCTTTCTACTTTATAAATAATAACATTTAGGTCGAGTTGTGATTAAAAATATAACCCTATCGGAACTATAATAGTGAATTTTCGTCAATTCTTTACCACCCATGCTTGGTGGGGAAAAATTCTAGGATGCTTCTTTGGCTACTTGATAGCCGGCGCTGTTGGCGCTTTTTTTGGTATATTAATTGGTAACCTTTTTGATAGAGGCTTAGTTTCTCATTTTTCACGCCCTCACTGGACATATCATGATGAGAAGCGCAAATCCGTTCAAAAAATTTTTTTTCAGGCAACCTTTACAGTGATGGGGTATGTTGCTAAGGCGGATGGCCGGGTTTCGGAAAATGAAATTCAGATGGCTAGACAATTAATGAATGAAATGCGTCTTGGTAAAGAACAAAGAGCATTAGCAAAACGCTTTTTTCAACAGGGTAAAAATAAACACTTTAATTTAGACACCATGCTATCTACTTTAAGAAGTGTTTGCCGAGATAACCTTGAGTTATTAAAATTATTCATGGATATTCAATACCGCTCAGCCCAAGTAGATGGTTTAAATGAAAAGAAAGTTGAAGTTCTCGATTCTGTTTTTATACGCTTAGGTTTTGCACCTCTACGCCAACAATATCGCTTTTATGAAGATTTCCACTACCAACGAAATACCCGCTCTCAGTCTTCGTCACATTCTTCCTCAAGGCAGCGGGGGTCTTATCAAGGTAATCGAAATTACAATTATCAAACATCCCCACCTAATTCATTAGCACAAGCTTATGCACTCTTAGAAATTAGTCAATCAGCTACAAAACAAGAAGTTAAAAGAGCCTATCGTCGGCTTATTAGTAAAAATCATCCTGACAAACTTATTGCTCAAGGGTTACCAGAAGAAATGATTAAAATGGCTAATGATAAGACGCAAAAAATTACTAAAGCTTATGAACAAATTTGCACTAGTAAAGGTTGGTAATACTGCCTTGTTATACTGCTAATTAGAATTTAAGTCTTGTAGCTAAATTAATTTAGTTGGTTATTAACCTATAGATCAACTTAGATGCGATAAGTTAAATTCATAAAAATAGAATAGAGAAATGGAAAATAATCTTTAGCCGGGTCAATTTCTGATTCACCATAACCTGCCGTGTAATTACCATTAAAGCCCAACATAAAATGGCGGCTTAGCTGTATATTAAAACCCATATCAAACGTCGGTGTTATTCGCCGATCATTATTAATTTTATCGTAACGATGAATAATAGCTGCCCCTGCCCCGGAGTAAACCTTTATTTGGGTATTAGGTATGATCAACATAACTTTACCTATAAGGCCAGTGACCTCTGTATGGCTAATAAAATGAGTCGTATCATGATTAAAAGCAAATAAGCTATCTTTATCAAACTTCACATGCGCAGATGGATAATGCCGATAATGTGACTCAATTGCAAAATAAGGATTAAACTCGTATCCTGAAAAGACCCCCCACATTCCACCACCTTCCTGCACCCGAATAGGTGTTGAGATAGTCATGGCACCATTTTTATTTTTTTCCGAAGGTACTAAGCCTTCCCAAGTAGTTGAACCATACCCTGCTGATAAGCCAAGATATATAGTATTTGAGGGAGAGGCTATTTCTGCTTGGGCAATACTTGACAGTAAAGCCATAAAAAAACAGCCTCTTAAAAAATTAATAATTTTATGCATTAGAATTCACTTAAAGCAAAATTTATATTTACTAAATTATCTGCAAGCTTTTCCTGTGCCACTACATAATCTACCCTTAGAGTCTTTACCACCTTTGCGATAACAATTCCATGAATCAATACAGACTTGAGCAGGTGTTTCACGCTGATATGCACAAGCTCGCTCTAAAGTACCAAATATCGCAAGCATACGTTGATATAACTGGTGCATATTACTGCAAATTGATTTAGGTAAACCAGAACTCGTACAGTGACATTGAGCAGATACTTTAAAGGAACTACAAAATGCTGGACTTGATGGTAAAGCTGCTCCAGGACAAGCTGCAAGTACATTCGTAGAACCAACTAACGAAATTAGAAAAATGCCTAAAGTGATTATTTTTTTTAACATCATCAATCCTTAATGTAGTTAATGGAAATACTTTTTGTTTAAGATAATCAGTTTTTAGAAGTAACTATTTAACTATACAAGCAACTTTATTGAAAAGCCAATTACAATAACTCATAAATTTATCTTGAAATTTTTTTAATTAAATGAAAAAGTAATTAAAAATTTATTTATTTTACCATGCATAATTACTTTATTAAACGAATTGGCCCAGAAGAAATAAAGCTAACCATAGAGTGGGCCGCAAAAGAGGGTTGGAACCCAGGCCTCAATGACGGCGATTGTTTTCATCAGGCCGATCCTTTGGGATTTTTCGTAGGAAAGTTAAATAACAAAACCATTGCTGTCAGCTCAGCAGTTATTTACAGCGAAAAATTTGGTTTTTTTGGCTTATATATCGTTGATCAAGCTTACCGGAATAAAGGATATGGTCTAGAATTAACCAAGCACTGTTTAAATTATTTTGGTAACCGGAATGTTGGCTTAGATGGTGTTATGGCTATGCTAAAAAAGTATGAGCGTCTAGGTTTTCAGCTCGCTCATACTAACGCTCGCTATCAATTTACTAACCTTTCACCTCAAATGGACAATCATGCTAAGATTGTGCCCTTAAAACAAATTAGTTTTAAGAAGTTAATTAAGTTTGACAGACGGTGTTTCCCGGCAGCTAGGGATAATTTTTTACAGGCGTGGATAAATCAGCAAAGCGCGGTAAGCTTAGGGTTCATTAATGAAGGAGAATTACTTGGCTATGGTGTTATTCGCGCTTGTCAAATTGGCTATAAAGTTGGTCCTTTATTTGCCTCTACACCTGAAATCGCTGAACTACTGTTTTTAAATCTTGCACATTATGCTGCGGGAGAAACAGTCTATTTAGATATTCCTGAACATAATCCTTATGCTGTAGAATTAGTAAAAAAATATAAAAGTAATAAGATTTTCTCTACGGCGCGCATGTATTTAAAAGAAGAGCCTCAATTAGCTTACGAACAAATCTATGGTATTACTTCTTTTGAATTAGGTTAAATGACTTGACTTATACAGGATATTAGAAAATTAATTAAGTATTAAGCAAATTAATTAACTAGGTATGTTTAGCGTCCATCTTTATTCTATCTAAAGTTAATCCAATTTTTTAGCTACTCGTTTGGCTTTTTATACCGCAAAGTATAATTATCTGCTAACTTTTTTGCTTGCTGTAATTGATCAGGCGTTAGTTGTTGTTCTAATTCATCTCGATTTTTAATTGCATCAGTAAAGTCATTAGCTATAGCCGTAGAAAACCATGCATAAGCTTCTATCCGATTTGGAGAGACTCCAATGCCATCGCGATAGAAGATACCTAATTTATTCTGTGCCTTACCTAAACCTTGCTCTGCTGATTTACGCATCCAGTTAAGCGCTAACTGAGTATCTTTATCAATACCTTCACCATAGAAATACATATCAGCTATATTATATTGAGCGTTAGCATTACCTTGCTCAGCGCTTTTTTTATACCAAAAAAATGCTTTTTCAAAGTTGGCTGGAACAACATTACCCACATCATAAAAAGTACCTAGTTGTAATTGTGCTTTAGCATGACCTTGATCTGCCGCTTTTTGAAAGAAATCAAAAGCTTTACTCTCCTCTTTAGGCACTCCTTCTCCATATTGATACAATAAACCAAGATTATATTGAGCGCTGGCATTACCTTGATTGGCAGCCTTAATGTACCATTGCATGGCTTGAGTTAAATCCTTATTAACCCCTATCCCCATATCATACATATAACCTATTGCTAAAGCGGCTTCAGAATTGCCTGCTTGTGCTGATTTTTTATAATAAGACATTGCCATATTATAATCACGTGGCACACCATTCCCATTTTCATACATATAGCCTAGGCTATAGAGCGCTTGAGGCTCTTTTTTCTCTGCTGCTTTTTTGTACCATTCAAGCGCCTTTTGATAACTTTCTGGTGGCTTTTGATACCAATAAAAGTCAGCTAACAAAACTTGCGCATCAACGTTACCTTGCTTGGCAGCAGACAATAACCATTGTTCAGTTTTTTGCGGATTATAAGTAACCCCTTGGCTGTTATAGTACATTTTACCTAATAAATATTGCGCCTTCGCATCACCTCTCTCCGCTTCTTCAAATAAGAGAAGATATGCTTTCTCATAATGTTGTTGATTATACGCTTTCTCACCTTCTTCAGTAGTAGCAAAAATTGGATTTAAAAAGGTAATAAAAAAAAGGAATAAAAGAGGATTCTTAATGTCCATGAGCGTCTTATCGTTAATTATTCTAGTGTAAAATATAGGCAAAAAGAATTCTTTTAGCTAGTAAGGCTCAGTATATTGAATTAGAGTTGTCTGACTGATGCTCTTTTTTGCGGACTTTGCGATGAATTTTTCCATCCTTGCCATGGACGATTAAAGATGTGCCTTGATTTTTGCTAATTTTTCTAGCAATTTCAGTGGCTAATTGTTGCGTTTTAATTTGCCTTCTAGTAGCACGAATTGCATTATCCTTAACTATATCCCATCCCACTTTACTATTAGGTAATACATGATGATAACGTTTGTTTTTTCTCATAATTTCTATAACTTAAACTAAGTAATTCTATTGATAATATTTGTTTAATGACTTAAAAAGAGACCTTGCTCCCTTTGTGTCGAACCCATATTAATTTTAGTACATAATAAAGAATTTATAAGCGGTTTCGGCTAATAAATTGGTGTAAATTAACTAATTAAATTACACTTAAAACGCTAATAGCTAAAAAAGGAAATTAACTAATTATCAAAGGAACAATGATGACAACATACAATATTGGTGTAATTGTCGGAAGCTTACGTAAAGACTCATGGAATCGTAAAATTGCTAACGTTTTAGTGTCACTTGCACCTCAGACGTTAAGTTTAAAATTCATTGAAATAGATAAACTTTCATTATTTAATCAAGATGAGGAAAGTAACCCGCCAAAGCCCTGGGTAGAATTTAAAAATCAAGTTAAAGGTGTAGACGGCGTATTATTTGTTACACCAGAGTATAATCGTTCAATTCCGGGTGTATTAAAGAATGCACTAGATATCGCTTCTCGGCCTTATGGTCAAAGTGCTTGGGATGGCAAGCCTGGAGCAGTAATAAGCACCTCACCCGGCGCGCTAGGTGCTTTTGGTGCCAATCAACACTTAAGACAATGTTTTGTTTTCTTAAATATTCCTTGTATGCAGCAACCAGAAGCCTACATTGGTAATGCGACAAAATTATTTGATGATAAAAATAATCTAACTAATGAAAACACGAAAGATTTTTTAAAAAATTTTATTGATGCTTTTGCTAAATGGGTTGAAACAAACGTTAAGTATTAATGCGTTAGATTTATTATAATATTTGATGCTTAAATTTATGCCTGATATTATTTATTTTAATTAAATGTCGCTTACATGACGACTTTATTAAAGACGATTCATATAATGAAGAATACTACCCCTTTTATTTTGCAGGGTTTATGTTTAAAGTTAACTAGAACGATTAAGAGAAATATATTTCAAAATTTCCTCAATAGGCAAACCCATAACACTGTAATAAGAGCCTTTTATTTCTTTAATAAACGTATTATATACATTCTGAATGCCATAACCTCCAGCTTTATCAAAGGGATCTCCTGAATCAATATAATTTTGTATTTGCTGCTCTGTAAGGGTATGAAAAGTAATTTTCGTTGTTACACAGTCAATCCACCAGCGTTTTTCTGGCAGAAAAATTAAGGCATAACCAGTATAGACTTCATGAGATTTGCCACTTAGCATACTTAACATCCTATATGCATCATTGCGGTCTTGCGGTTTTTCTAAAATATGATTCTGATAAGCCACTGTAGTATCTGCTGCCAGAATTAAATCCGCCATATCTAAATTAACTTGCGGCAAAATAGTTTGCGCTTTTTCTCTGGCAAGTCGCGTTACGTATTTTTTAGCTTCTTCATCTTTTTGCTGAATTTCTTCAATATTGGCAGGCATAACAACAACATTTAATCCATGCTCTTTCAATATTTGTAAGCGTCTTTGAGAAGCACTAGCTAAAATTATTTTTAATAGATGATTAGGTTTCATAAAAGAAAGTTTAATAGTAGAAAAATAAAACTCTGTATAATAGCTTATTAAAGTTAACTTCTACCAATAAAATAGCTTTGATTTAGATTGTCTAGATTGACAATTCTAGCTTTTGGTATACGTATAAACCCTCGCCTTTCTACTTCCGGAACAATACACTTTGCGATTTGCATTTTTAGCCAGTATTCCCTCTGTAGTAAGCGCTGCTTTATTGTACCGGATAAATAACGATTTAATAAACAGTAAGATAAAAAAATAAAGAGTTATCAAAAGAAAAGTAGGCTAATAATTGCAGACTATATTAAATAATATAAATTCCGAATATTGGGCTTTAGAACACTAGAATAGTTTAATCATTGCCTAATGGTAGAATTAAGTTTTAGAATACTTCATTAGATAAATTTATAGTTACGTATGACTATCTTAACTTTTAAAAACGCAGATATGTCAGAGTTGCCTGAAATAGTAAACTTAATCATTCGCTCAAAATCCCACTTTCATCCCAATAAAGAACAGTATGTAATGGACTTTGTTCAAACTTGGGGGCCTAATGCCTACTATATTGAAGATAGTATCTTACTAACTGCTAAGTACCAGAGTACAACCATAGGCGTTATTGGGATGCGTGCTCCTTCCTCCAAAAGACAATTTGCTAAATTGGATTTATTGTTTATAGATAACACCTTTATAGGTCATGGCTATGGAAAACAACTTTGGAATAAAGCGAAGGAAATTGCTAAAAAAGAAAATTGGAATTCATTTCGATTCATATCAGATAATATTCCGAAAGTGATTGAGTTTTATGAAAAAATGGGCGCAACTAATGTTGCAAAACTCAATCTAGCTACAGGCTGTTTCCCTATAATGGAATATATCTTATCAAAAAACTAAGAAATATATTCTCCTTTTTCTTTGCTAGATATTAATAATTTTCATAAGTTAATTTGTGTGTTTTTGGGACATTAACCAACTTTCAGGTTAATACTATTATTCGCAAATGCATTTATTTTATAGTCTTTATCATCAAGAAATAAGTAAAATAAGCTAAATTTAGGCCACCAACACTTTTCTTAAACAACAAGCGATTCCATAGAAACAATATCTCTCTTGTGACTATTGAAAATGCAGGCCATATGCCTTAGTTATGGTTAGAAAATTTAGCTACTGTAGAACAAGCCTTTTATGACTTTATTAAATTACATCATAAAATCTCTTCTCAGTAATGAGCTAGAAGGCATAATTTTCTAGACAAGCGATAAGCTTAACTTAAAATAATTAAGAAATTTCTTAAGTTAATTGATCTTGATTTATTGAGTTGGTATTGTCGATATTAAATGTTTAATTAATTGGGAGAAAACAATGGAATGTAAATGTAATGTATGTGGCATGAGTGTTAAAGGTATAGTATGCGGTAAATGTGAAGCATCACTTGTAACCGATACGATAACATCAAAAGACAATAAGCAAGTACAGGTAGCAAAATGTCCAAATGGATGCGGTAGAATTAAATCACCTGTCTGTTGCGGCCAAGATATGGTTTGCTCTTAAATTTTTAAAGCCTTTAAATATAAAAATAGAGTAGGAACAAGTTAATGCTGCTAAATTTTAATAGCAGCTTTATTGAATAACCTATTTAAATTAAGAATTGAAAAATTGTGAAATAAGATTAGCTACTGGGGCTGGATTATCCATATGGACATGATGTCCACCCTGAACTTCATGCACAATTAAATCTCTTAGGCATTGAGCTCTACTTTGAAATATTTCTTTTGGATAAGAAACACCTTGCTTCGCCCGAATAAGGCATACTGGCACTTCAATGGCTTTAAACAGTTGTTTTAATTCATCTTCGCCTGGAAGAGTTGAACTAACACAGCGTAATCGTTGATCAAATGTCCAATGCCATCCATCTTTACTTTTTATAGTTCCTCGGGTAACTAAAGCTTGCGCTGCCTGATAGCTTATATTACCAATTTTCATCTTAATACAAAAATTTGTTTGTAATAAATGAAGTAATAATAAGACTATTTATAATCTGCTTTCAGACTAGACTTATAGATGTAGATCCCTTAGCATTCAAGCGTTTTAATATTTTCTAAGTACGATTAATTAAGGTATTTCATGTCTCACGATAAATTCGAAAGTTCAGATGCTAAAGATCTCAAGTTATTAAAACTGGCGCAAAATGCTGTGTCGAGAAATTTAACACCCTATGCAACCAGTCAACTATTGAAAGGTTCTGATAAAAACAATTTACAACAATTTTTCTTCTACTACACTCTTTTTAAAGAAGGAAAAGTAACTAATGAAAATTATGAAAAAATCGTAGAGACATTCAAAGATAAATTTCATAGTGAAATGATAGAAAAACACAAGCTACCAGTATTTTCATCAAAAGGTTCTAATTTATATAATATAATCACAGATGGGTTAGAGAGCAAAAATACCTCTTGTGGGATTTAAATATTATTTTGTATATGAGCGGGTGATGGGAATCGAACCCACGTTATCAGCTTGGGAAGCTGAAGTTCTACCATTGAACTACACCCGCATAATCTTTTTAAATGGCAAAATTAGCAAACCTATTGCAAAGAAAACTCAACATCAAACTTATCACATAATGCCTTGAGCATTAAAGGAATTCTTCCTTCCTCTACGAATTTTGTTTAACTGGCATTTTGACATTTTAATAAACCATCAAGATTATTAAGCGCCTTTTCATCTTGTATTGTTAATAAAGTAACCCAGGCTGCAATGATCTGATTGTAAGTTAAAATCCGTTTTAACCATTGTTTTTGCTTTTCTTGTTTAGCAATTTTCTCGCTTAGCGCCCGTTGTTTTTGATCTAAATTTTTCCAATTGGTTATCGCATTGGCAAGTATGAAATTTTTATTGTTTATAGCCCATTCATAAATAATGGTATTGCGATTTTTTTGATAAGCTATTAAATCAGGATCGTTTTGTTTTTCTGATAGGTATTGCAAATAATACATTTCAAATTGGTAAGGCTGAGTGTATAAATTTTGTTTAATAATAGTTTGATAAAATTCTTTTTCAAAAACTTGCTGTTTGTTACTAAGAGGTGAGTTTTGTGATTGGTTAACCGTTTCTTGCCAAATTGGCATAATAACATGAAAGGTAAGATTCATCATTCCCTCCCAAATAGCTGTCAATTCCTTGCCTTGTTGTTCTATTTGTTCTTCCATTAAGTTTACTTGCTCTTCTTGTTCATTTAAAGACAAGGAGGCAAATTCACGCGCTTTAGGCATTAGCTGAATGATTTTGTCTTCAGAAGCCTGCGCCATCCTAATAAATTGCGAAAGATCATCATTATTGATATCTAAAAGTCCTCTTTTATAATCTAAATAAATGGACTGAATGGTTTGGGTATCATAATTTTTAATACGAGATTTAAACTCTTTAGCTGTAAATAATTTGGCCCATTGGAGCAAATAATAATCCGATGTGGCTAAGGGAATATCTACAGTCATATCTTCGATGACTGCATTTTGGTGAGCAGCAAACATGCTTTTAGCCGGCTCTCTAATTTTTTTACCATTAATAACACTGAGGCCTGTGTACCATTCAGTAAACGATCGTTCATAGCCCTGATAGGTAACGCCATTAGCCTCTGCTGTACAGCCACTGGCATAATGATCATCATTTGAAGCAGTAAAACCGCAAATTCTAGGATTAGCTGTAGGATATTGTCCTTGAGGAGTTGTAACAGATAATTGATGAAATCCCCCGGAATAACACTGAGACATGGCAAAAATAACGTATCGGCTCGGTATTAGGGCCAGTAGGGAAGATAATTCATTTTTAGATAGACAGACTTTGCTAAAGTTCTTTGGATTGGTGAAATTATTAATGAATGGCTTTTGGTAATGCCATAGATCAATGCAATTGTTACCATAGGGATTAGTACTTTTATTGCCTTGAAACGCATGTGGCATGCCATGGTCACTGACAAAAAGCAGCAACTTATCAGTAGGATTAATTTGTTGAATTTTAGACGATAAAAAAAAGGCATTAATATTATGCTTATTGGCTTGCTGGTTATTAGTAATAATTCCGGTAAACATGACATCTTGTTTATTTTCATTAGTATTAATGAGTTTGTGGACATCAAAAGGCACAGGCTGGGTAGTTGGATTATTACCTCCTCCAAAATATATACTGACTGTTTGAGGGTCAAAGCGAGTGAGTAAATGCTCATAAAGCGTTTTTGTTTGCAGGTATTGAGTATAGTGATTTAGGCCCGGATTATCGCCTCCAGATAATACTAAAACCTGTTGATTTGCATAAAGAGGAGCAATACATAAGAAGAATAAAATTAAAATACTTTTTCTCATTTAACTGTTCAAATTTAATCCATTTTAAATAAAGAATAGTAATTTTTGGTCTTAATTGCTAATTCGCACTAACCAATAAATAGGAGCTTTGCTTTAATTATTTGCGCAATCCAGGTTATTGTATGCTACACAGGCCCCCTTCACCCTGGTAACGTTCTAGCTTGTCTGTAGAATCCAATCATCCTGCCAACTTCCCGTAGGCAGTTGAGGGATTTTAAAAAGCGTTTCAAAAGATCAATGCAGGACAACCTAGCGTTCACTTAAATCTAAAATTACTTTATATAAACCATCAATAACGCGTGCAAGACGTGCATAGTCAATAGTGTTCGGTAAATCAGATTCGCGATGATAATTAGGATTACGAAATAAAGCGGTTCCTGTGACCATAATCGCAGGATACCCTTTTTGCCAAAAAGCCCATTGATCTGACCAACCTACACCCGTTACGCCGCTTGGTGCAGCTAGGCCTTCTGAAGGAAAAGAACTATGTTTGCGAAATGAAGCAATAACCTTCTGGAGTAGACTTCTTGAGGAAACATTAGCTACAAAACCAATGAAATCAGCCGTATCAGGATAAAAATAAGAAAACGGAAAAGGATAGTTTTGAGAATTTTCTGCAGTAGAATAATAGCCTATACTTTCTAAAGAAAGCATAGCAACAACATTGACATTCTTTTCTCTTAAAGAATTAGCATAATAAAAGCTTCCCATTTCAGGTGTTTGAAAGAAAGGAGGCTCCTCATTAACAAAAGCCACAAAACGTATTGTTCTCTTCGTTGGGTTATCTTTTAATAATCGCGCAAGCTCAAGTAATGCAGCTACACCTGAGCCATTATCGTCTGCGCCAGGTGAACCAAATACTGTATCATAATGAGCGCCAATAATAATGATCTCATCTACCAGCTTTGAGCCTTTATGCTCAGCAATGATATTCCTAACAGGCTTATTTTGAGCCAAATATTCCTGAGAGATAACCTGATAACCTAAACTGGTAAATTCTTTTTCAATATAATTTGCAGCAGCAGATAAATTCCTTTCATGCCATAAATTTCGCTCACCAATTTCTTCGGCAAGCACAAGAATATGCTTTTTTGTTAACTTAGCAATTTCCTCTTCTAAAGTCGTTAATGGTAAAAAAGGGCCCCGATAAGATCTTCCTGGCATAGTCAACATATAAACTGTCCCTAGCAATAAAAGTAGACATACTATGATGATAAACCAAGACCATCTATAATTCCTTTTTAGCGGCATTTACCTTACCTAGGATTCGTTCTTAAAGAGTCAGCTTAGCCAGCTAAACGAGCTCGAATTCGCAACATAGCTTGTGTATGTATTTGACATACTCGTGATTCACTTACTTCAAGCACTTCGCCAATTTCTTTTAAATTTAAATCTTGCTCATAGTATAGAGACAATACTAAACGCTCCTTCTCAGGCAGACCTTTAATAATGTCTGTTAAATGTTGCTTCAAATCAGCTTGAATAACATGCGTATGTGGTTCGGTAATGCCATTATTATCCGATTTAAGCATATCATCGGTTACGCCTAAATCCTCAAAACCATATAATTGACTGCCAGCTGCATCTTTTAACATATCATAATATTCATCTAGACTAATATTTAATTCAGCAGCCACTTCACTATCTTTAGCCTCACGACCTAAACGGTTCTCTACCGTTTTAACTGCTATAGCAATAAGCCTTGCATTACGGTAAACTGATCGTGGGACCCAATCATTTCGCCGAACTTCATCTAACATGTGTCCACGAATGCGTATACCTGCATAAGTTTCAAACGAAGCACCTTTGGTAATATCATAATGTCTAGCTGCTTCTAAAAGCCCCATCATGCCAGCTTGAATCAAGTCGTCTAATTGAATAGAATGCGGCAATTTAGCCTGAAGGTGATGAGCAATGCGTTTCACTAATAACGCATAAGCTTTAATAAAGGTTTCTTGTTTTAATTGAGTAGCCTTGCCGTATGCTGCTAACGCATCCACGACTGTCTCCTTATTATCTTTATTCTCTTTGTTTTAGTAAGCCCTAATCTACTTTTAATAAAGCTAAATAATAAACTCACTAATACTCTTTTGATACTAGACGTTCTAAAAAGAAACTGGTATTTCCTCCCAGGGCCTGTTTAAAGGGCCAACTTTCTATCGTAACAGCCATCTGATAAAAAGCCTTAGACGCACTACAGTTAGGATAAGCAGTTAAGACGGCCTGTTGCTTTTTCACCGCATCATGCATACGCTCATCAAATGGAATAGCCCCTAGATAATCAAGCCTTACATCTAAAAATTGTTCAGCCACCTGATAAAGTCGGTTAAATAATTCGCGCCCTTCCCGTAAATTGCGTACCATATTAGACAGTATCCTAAAATGAACCCAATCAAATCGCTTATTCATCACCTTAATTAAGGCATAAGCATCCGTTAAGGCAGTAGGCTCATCACATACAATAACAATAACTTCTTGAGAAGACCGGGCAAAACTTAAAACCGTATCGGAAATACCTGCAGCAGTATCAATAATCATGTAATCAAAGTCATCTGTTAGCTCACTAAAGGCATCAATAATGCCAGCATGTTGTACTGCAGTAAGCTGAGTCATGTATTCGGTACCTGATGCAGCAGGAATCACTGAGATGCCTTCAGGGCCAGTTAATATTATATCTGTTAAACGGCATATACCTTGTATTACATGAGACAAATTATATTTAGCTGAAAGCCCTAACATAATATCGATATTAGCTAAGCTTAAATCAGCATCAAAAAGTAAGATTTTCTTCTTCTTTTGCGCCAAAGCCACTGCCAAATTTACCGAAACACTGCTTTTTCCAACGCCTCCCTTACCAGCCGAGACAGCAATGACTTTTACGGGCTTAAAATTAGACATATGATGAAAGCTTGTCTCGCTGCTAACGTCCTGCTTCCTTGTCATATAATCTCCTTTAAAACGAGCCTGCTTCTTAAAACATTCCTTTTCACTTATACAAAAAATTATGCACTATTCATGCCAATAAGAATTTATTATTTATAACTTTTCCCATAAGATTTTTTACCAAGACTACTAAGTCGCTTTAATTTGCTTCGAATAGAAGTAATTCGAATACCCCAGCCCTTTTCCGATTTTTCTAATTCCCCTCGTGCTATAACCTCACCATTAACACATAGCTCTAAAGGTTCATCAAAAAACTGCTCTAACTCAATAATATTTCCGCCTTTAAGCTTAATAAAGTCATAAAGATTCATTTGAGTATTGCCGTATAAGACATCTATCATCACAGGCAGCTTAGCTATTTGCATAAGTTCATCTTTAGTATGCTTACTGGGAGACAATGTAAAAATATCTTTTCGTTTGCGTTTAGTCATAGCTTAATCTATCAACTAATTTCAAAGCACGTTTATCAATATACCTCTCAATTGTTGCTGTAAAAACGGGCGTTTTTGCAATGTTGATAGTTACAGTAGGTGTCAATTCTAACGGCAAGAAATCACCGACTTGCAAACTTAGGTACTCTTCAAGCGTTATTGTTTTATAAGCTAACGTAGCATTGATCATCAAATTTACAGCTGAGAAAGTTTTTTCTGATAAAGACGTTTTCTCTTCTTTTATTAAAGAAGACTTTGTTTCTTTTAAATTAGTTAATTGATTGCCAGATTTTGCAATACCTAATAATGCATCAATTTCCTCTTGAGATAAGATACCTTTTCTAGCCATAACTATCCTTAAATCTAGCTATTAAATTAGCCTATGGGCTTACTATTCTAATGATTCTTCTTTACATTTTTCTTCTGCCTTAGCTTCACACTTAGGAATACATTCCATATCAGTTGATGTTAAGCACTCGGCATTTACACATTCATTTTTATTATTTTGGACGCACATATCCATATTAAAATCTTGCGTATCTTCCACAATTGTTGGTTCATCAGCAGCATAAGTAGCAACTGAAAACCAAACCATAAGAGAGCAACTTATTTTCCATAAATAATTCATAAATGCACCTTTTTAGCTTTGTTTTTAATTATAGATAATTTATTAAGTAAACGTTTTACTTTAATAGCTATAATCGTTTAACCTTCAGAAAATTAAGCACTTAAATGTTTACTAGGAATGTAAATGCGCAGTAAAAAAATGCCTTTTTCAAACTTTACCCGTGCAGTGTTATCAAGCTCGGAATGTTATCGTCCTGAGAAGGAAACGCAACTAGCAGCGCTCTTTAAACATATTCAAAATACGGATAAAACCTTACTTGCTAGAGGAAAAGGCCTAAGTTATAGCGACTGCTGTCTTAATCAAAATGGTATTATTATTGATACGTCTCGGTTTAATCATTTTTTATCTTTTGATAAAGATCAAGAAACCATTATTTGCCAATCTGCAATCACTTTTGCAGAGCTGCTTTCTATTCATCCTAGCTATATACCGCCCGTTATTCCAGGTACACTTCATGCTACACTGGGTGGCGGTATTGCTAATGATGTGCATGGTAAAAACAATATTCACTTAGGGACCATAGGCCACCATGTTCAATGGCTTGAACTACAAATAGGCGAACGAACCTTTTATTGTAGCAATGAAAAAAATCAACAATTATTTCAAGCAACCATTGGGGGACTAGGATTAACAGGTGTTATTAAAAAGGTGGCTATTAAGATGCAAAAAGCTAGCCGAACGATTAAAGTACAAGTAAAAAAGTACTATCAGTGGGATACTTTACTCATTGAAATGCAAAGCCAAGCTGAAAAAAATGACTATATGGTTGCTTGGCTTGATTTGCTAAACAGCAACCGTTCTCTTCTTACCGTAGGTAATCATTATCATGAAGAAGTTAGCCATAAAGAACCTATCATACTTACCGTACCTTCGTTGCCGCTACGTTTAATTACGCGACTAGGGATGAAAGCCTATAATCAATATTATTTTCATCAAGCAAAAGAAACTTCAGCGCTTCAATCTATTAGCCAATTTAACAACCCTCTAGATTCTGTTAAACATTGGAATCGCTTATATGGCAAACAGGGTCTTTTACAATTTCAAGGTTTATTTAGCCCTACTATCGCAGTGGAACTATTAGTAGAATTACAAAAAATTATTAACCACTGTCATGCTGTACCAACTTTAGCTGTATTAAAATATTTTAAGCGACCTGGAAATGGCTTATTGTCGTTTGTTGAGCCGGGGTTTACTCTAGCTATCGACTTTATTAATAATAAACAAGCAAAGCATGCAATAGAAAAAATGAATCAATTGATAACGGAGGTAAAAGGAAAGATTTATTTAGCAAAAGATTTATTTCTTACTCGTGCACAATTTGAGTCGCAATACCCTAGCTATCAGCAATTTTGTCAGACCTTAAGTCAATTTTCTCCGCAAATAAGCTCTAACCTATCTCGTCGATTAGGACTTAGTTTATGAAACCAATAACGTGGGTTATTTTAGGTGCAACGTCAATCATTGCTGAGGAGTTTGCCCGCCTTGCAGGACAACATAATCATCCCCTGCTGCTAATAGGGCGAGATAAAGAGCAACTTGCAATCATCGCAGCTGATCTACAACTTCGCTATCATGTTCCTTGCTCTTTTATTGTTTTCGATTTTACCAGCAATATAGAAGAGCTTATTAAAATTCTCCAAGAAACAAAAGAAGAACTTGCTTTTTTTATTGCTTATAGTGATATGACAGATAATCAGTCACTTAATTTCTCAGCAATTAAGACACTCGTTACAACTAATGTAACCAGTATAGTACAACTAATCTTTGGCTACTTACAAAAAGAGCAATCGGAACATCGATTAGTTTTTTTAAGTTCGGTAGCAGCTTGCCGCGGTAGAGCAAAAAACAGTCTTTATGGCGCAAGTAAAGCTGCGATTGAAGTTTTTTTACAAGGCTTACAACAAACCAAAAATAAAAATCGTCATATTACTATCGCTCGTCTTGGGTTTATTGATACAGCACAAACATTTGGCATGCCAGGTATCTTTTATGCCTCATCTCCAAAAAAATGTGCCAAAGTATGTTGGAAGGCGTCTTATTCTAATAAACATTTAATTTATCACCCGCGTTTTTGGCGTTATATTATGGCAGTAATTACACGGATTCCTTTTTTTATTTATAAAAAACTTAGATTTTAATAATCTAATTATACAAAATACTAGTTTACAATTTATTCTTTCAAATGACAGAGTTTCTGCGTTCCGCGGCTTGTCCAGCGTTGTTGCATTGTAGCTTGAATAATGAATGCCTTTCCTGCGCAAGCGGGAACCTATATAAAATTAACCTGGTGCTAATTGATGAATAGATCCCCGCCTGCGCGGGGATGACATAGGATTTGCGAGGATGACGCAGAATTTGTGGATCACATAGGATCATTTTGGTTATAATTAGCTCAAACTTATTTACGCAACAATGCTGGACAAGCCGCGTCATGTAGGGTTTATAAAGCAACTGTCACCAAGCCATAGTTTCCGTAACAGGTTTAAGCACATACTTTTTAAATTAATTAAGAAATTTCTTATAAAGACGCTTAATTATTTTAACGTGCTCCTGTTCTTGTACAAAGGCTTTTTGAAATGTCTTGGCAATATCTGTCTTTTTACTGGTTTTAAGCAGATCAATTAATAACTCCCAGCCAGCATTATCACCAAGTTCAAGCGTTAATAGCGCATTCAAACAATGAGCCATGTTTGTTCGTGGATCAGTTAAAACCTGCATAGCACCTTGAGCAACTACACCAGCAACATCAGCACTGGGCGTCATCACAGTTGGATCAGCGCCTAATTGCTTAAGTGTATCAACAAGCAAGAACATGTGCTCAGCTTCTTCATTACGGATATGCTGAAACTGTTTAATAAGTTCCTTTTCTTTAAAGGCTGTAGCTTTTGCAAGTGCTGCTTCATAGAGTCTTATACCACCACGCTCATAAGCTAGTCGTTCACCTAATTTATCAAGCAATAGCTCAGGTTGATTACCTAATAGCTTATCTAACCCAGTCTTAACGGCACCCTTTGCTGAACCTGGTAATGGAATGCTACCAAGAATATTATCTTTTTCGGTAAGGCGAGCCCGTTCTTTAACTAACTTACTGGTATCACCTTCTATATCAGCAGGGTTTTTCTTTACAAAGTCTAATAAATTTTTTGTATCCATGGGTGACATCTGCGTGCCAGTATGATTCATACCCATATTCACTGTCTTAGCCATAAAGAGCTCCTTAAATTGGGCGATTTAATTCAGTTCCTGGTTGCCAATTATAGCCTGCAGAGACTATCTCAGCAGGAATACCGTCAGCATGGTAATGTTTGCGATAAATTAAAGAATCATTATTTTCTTTTTCACGTTTGACATAATTAACACCATCAGTACGTAAATCAACTTCGGCAGCTAATACTTTACGAACAAACTCTCTTTGGCTTTTAAATTGAACCATTTTAGGTAATTTACCTGTCAAAATTTCAGCAGGATCACGATTTTCATATTTTTTTAATAAATCACAAGCAAGTTTTAAATGGGTAATTTCATAATCTAGAAAACGTTCCCAGATTTTTTTTATTCGATTATTAGTTTCTTGCTCAGCGCAAGACATATAATTGTAAATTTCCGTTGCTTCATGCAATATCCATTTTTCAATAAAAGTTTCTCGCGTATCCATGAGTGAACCATACTGAGTTACATGCTGCTCTTCGATAGAAGCGATTTCCGCGTAAAGTTGCCGAGCAATGGGATCTGCAAATGTTGGCCCTATGTTCATGTAGTAATCATGAGTCTGATATTCAGCAGCCGTAATCATCGTGGCATGCAATTTCGTAATTAAAGTTGCTTTATCCTTATTATAAGAAGAGCGTAAGTCATTACTTGGTGAGCGGTGATGTTCTGTTGTTGGTCGCCCTGGAACAATATCGGTATAGCCTTGTAAAATATTATTCGCATCTTTACCCTCTAACCTATCTAATAAAGCGGAGTAGCGATAAAGATGATCAAAGTCTTCGAGTAATCCGAAGCGATAAGTTTGTGCCTGATAAGGGTCAGGTTCATTTTGCGCTACCGCTGCGGTGACTTCGATTGCCACTTGCTCATAAGCTATTGTTGTTTCGAGCGGTGAATGATCGGCTGAAAGTAGCCAATTAATCATTGTCGCTTGATGCTGCTCAACACGGCGAATTTCTGCCAGAGGCAATTGTAAGCTTTTATTAAAACGGGCGCCGAAATGCTTAAGTCGTAGCGCATCTAACTCAATCCCATTCATTAGGATAATTCGTATTCGTGTAAACGCATCATCATCAAGCTTACTAATAGGCGTACCGCCCAACTCACGCCAAGTAAAATATTGTTTATTCAGTGACGATGATTTTTCCTGTAATAAATCCATAAAATTAATATCCATATAAAGCTCCTTTTAGACGGGGCTCTTCCCTAATTATAGTTGCCTTAAATTAGTATAGACTGTTCATTCATAAACTCCACAAGCTTCAGCTAATTTCATTTAAATGGTTTATAATTATTTCTCATCTAAGCAAAAATTGGTAAACTCGGCACTTTATTAGGCTTGGATAGACTTAATGATTTCTGACTTAAAGGGATTTAAATTAAATTTTAAAAAACTTAATCATTTAAACCTAGCTCTTGCTTTTTTATCGCTCCTTAGTCTAAATTTAGGAACTTTAGCAGCTAGCCAGAAAGATGTCACCGTGACTCTTTTTCAATGGCGATTTGACTCCATTGCTAAAGAATGTACGACAACTCTAGGCCCTTTGGGTTATGGGTATGTAGAAATTTCACCACCTCAAGAACATATTCAGGGTCCACAATGGTGGACATCATATCAACCTGTCAGCTATAAACTTATAAGTCGTCTAGGAGATGAGGTTTCCTTTAAAGCGATGATTGAGCAATGTCATGCAGCAGGCGTTAAAGTTATCGCAGATGCGGTCATTAATCATATGTCCATGCTAGAAAAAGGCGTTGGTGTAGGTGGTTCCATTTTTACTAAATATGACTATCCTGGTTTTTATCAAATACAAGACTTCCATAACTGTCACTCTGAAATCAAAGATTATAGCAATCGTTATGAGGTGCAAAATTGTGAATTAGGCGGACTTCCTGATTTAGACACAGGCAGTCCCTATGTTCAGGCTAAAATTGCTGAGTATTTAAATAAATTGCTTGAATATGGCGTTGACGGCTTTCGCATTGATGCCGCCAAACATATCTCAGCGCAGGATTTACAGCAAATTCAATTAAAACTTACTCATGCTAATAAGATTTGGATACAAGAAGTGATTTATGGTGAGGGTGAAGCCATTCACCCAAACGAATATATTGATCTTGGCCTCGTTGATGAATTTCGTTATGGCCGTGATTTAAAAAGGATATTTGAGCAAGAACGATTAAGCTATCTAAATAACTTTGGCCAACCTTGGGGCTATTTACCTCATGATAAATCTCGCACATTTATCGACAACTGGGACACTGAACGTAATGGCTCTACTCTAAATTATAAAAGTGGCACCAATTATATTCTTGCTAATGTATTTATGCTAGCCCATCCTTATGGTTCTCCTAATATCTTTTCGGGCTATGAATTTTCTGATTTTAACAGTGGACCTCCTAATAAAGGTAAAGTCATTGACTGTTTTCAAGATGGTTGGACTTGCCTACATAGAAGGCGGCAAATTGCTAATATGGTCAATTTTCGTAATGTAGTTGCTGGTGAGCCATTAACTAATTGGTGGTCGAATGGTTATCAAGCAATTGCTTTTGGCCGAGGTAATAAAGGCTATATTGCTATTAATCATGAAGCAACTCCCTTACAAATGACATTTCAAACGTCATTACCTGCTGGTATTTATTGCGATATTTTACATGCAGAGTATAAAAAAGGTAAAAGTTGCATTGGCCCTCAATATACAATAGATAATAATGGTCGTTTTACAGCGAGTGTCCAGCCAAATGATGCCCTAGCATTTCATATTGGTGCGACAAATTAGGGTGTATAAGATAATTCTTTTTTGGTGGCTAGACTTTCAACCGCTTCCATTACTTTTTCAAGATCTTTACCAGGCTCAATATAACTGAAATGAGGATGATCGAACTTTTTAATTGTATTTAAAAAAGAAACAATCAGATCATTATCCTCTAATTTAAGTTTATCTACTGCATACTTAAGCGTATCGGAATGCTCTACACATTTTGAAGACATTGAAGGAGCAAATAAAATCTTTCCATTTTTTAGCCACAACATCTCATCACTAATAATTAATGATTGATGATCTGGAATGATATTTTCTAATTGCGATAAAACATAATTTAAATGGGAGAAATTTGTATGTGAAACAAGCACAAATTGCACTTCTTCATGTTTATCTAAAAATTTTTTAAATTTCGTTATACGCGCCAATGAGCTTTTATCAAGTTCACACATCGAGTTAAAAATTTTATTAAATTCAGTAAAAGGCATATCTACTTGAAAATATTTATTAAATTGTTCACAAAATTGTTTGACTGTAATATTTCCAAGTCGTAAAGGTGTAAGATTATTAACCATCCATTGCCACACTACCTCACCAGAAACCTCTTTTTTCTGAGCTGCGAACCAATTTTGGAATCCAAGCTTTAAAATATCAAGTTTTGAAGAAACAAATTGCCCTAAGGAGAAAACTGCAATAATCATACATACCACCACACGCATTTTAAAATGAATACAATGATACTAAATTAAATTATAGTTGTCTTGGCTTTCCTGCCCATTAATCTGGCATTTATTCTCTAGGTCGCGCTGCGCAAATAGGCCATGTAATTGAGTAGTTGAATTTATACATTGCGCAATTTTAAGAGAATTAAGTTTGTTCTTAAAGGCATCTGTACAATTGATCAGAGTTTGAACCAGCTCATATGAAGAATTAGGATCATGCTTGCCATCAACGAATCGATACCATAAATCAGGCTTTATTTTTAATAAAGCATCTATTAGTTTCTGCGCAAAAATGGGCGGTGCCTCAGTATCTGCAGCACCTTGAACAATACGAACATCAATTTTTTTAAGATTTACTAAAAGTTCATCACTTAAAAGATTTAAGCCTTTGTAAGCCAACCTGAAAAGAGTACTTTCAAAAACAGCGAGTGTTTTATCAATGGGTTCTATCTTCTCTGGAATGTTTCTTAAATTTTCTAATGCTTCCTTAGTAGGATTGTCATTGAAATCTTCAAACATAGTCCATAAATATTGTGCCCCAAGATCATTTTCGTTAACACAAAGCTGATAGTAAGCTTCTACAAAGCTTTGTGAAGAGTTAGGATCAATAAGAAGTCCTTTTAAATGAGCATACGAAACTAAAATATCAAAAGCTTCGGCGCCCAGTTCAGGAAAACGTTCTTTAAAAAGTTTTTCATTAAAATAAACATCCATTTCCTCAATGGTGTTTAAGAAAATACCGTAAATAATAAGGCCAGTCACATATTGTGGATATTTAGCAGCATAATATAAAGAAAGAGTTGATCCCCAAGAGCCACCAAAAACTAACCATTGCTTGATATTTAAAGCTTGCCTTAATTTATCGAGATCCTGGGCCATATCATCAATAGTTAAGCTACCAAATTGTTTTGGATGAGCAGTTTGATTACCAACAGAGGGTTTGGATTGACCGGTACCCCGCTGATCATAAAGAATAATATTATAGTAATCAGGATCAAACCATTGACTACATTTAGGCGCTGAAGCGCCGCCAGGCCCACCATGATTATAAACAACAGCAGGCCCATTAGGATTACCTCGTTGCTCATAATAAATAAAAGTGTCTTTAGTTACTTCTATAAACCCAAAGCAATGGATTTTCGCAACAGGATATTTATCTAAATCAGGCATAATTATTTTTATTTATATAGTTTGTTAAATTATAAAAATTAAATTAGATTAAAAGCTATTACTATTTTCTAGCTAGTTAAATTACAACATATTTTCTTCTATGTGCTATGATTTGTTTGCGGCATCCAAGCGTAGGCTTGGTAGATACTTATGTTTGAAAATATAACAATTGGACCTGCAAGGAATTATTAACTTGACCTAATTACTCTTTTTATTAAGATTCTCAGCTAACAATTCTTTAATCTCTAACAAAATTTTATCTTGATTACTAAGCTCCGTAAACGTTTCCTCTTTCCTTCGTTGTAAAAGATTAATAAACTTAATAACGATAAAAATAGCAAGTGCAATTAAGGTAAAATCAAAAACAGACTGTAGAAAGGCGCCCCATTTAATAACCGCCTGTCCTATTCTAAATACTTTATCGGTGATATTAATACCGCCTAACAATAATCCTATACAAGGCATAATAATGCCATCGACTAACGAAGACACTATTTTACTAAATGCGCTGCCAATAACGACCGCAACCGCCAAGTCAACCACATTGCCACGCATGGCAAATTGTTTAAACTCGCTTATGAAGCCCCGCATTTAGTGCCCTTTATTTTAATGTGAATTCGACACAAAAAATACTTGATATTTTTTAGGTCGAGCTCACGTTATTTTATTTGTGCTGCGACAGTTGCTTTAACTTCATTAACTTTACTGGCGAGATCTTCTGGAACTTGACCGCCTCCTTGTGCCATATCATCTCTGCCACCCCCTTTTCCGCACAAAAGTTTAACTAATGTTACAGCTGAAGGCGCACGATTGATTAAACTTTTACTTAATCCCGCCACTACATTAATTCGTTGTCCATCAATCATATATAAAACCACCACAGCATTATTAAGACTACCTTTTAACTGATCAAGTGTAATACGTAAACCCTGACTATCCATATCAAGTTGTTTGATTAACAAGTTAACATCACCAATTTTTTCTACTTCTTTAGCTAACTCACTGCCTTGATTCGCTGCAAGTTTTGCTTGTAATTTTACTATTTCTTTTTCCTGCTGCTTAAAATCATGTAAAAATTGATCCACTTTATCTAATGCTTTATCAGTATTTACTTTGAAACGTTGTGCTACCTCTTCAAGCTGCCGAAGTTGTTGATTAACCCATTCTAAAGCATAAGCACCTGTTACAATTTCAATTCTTCTTACACCGCTTGCAATACCATATTCAGAGATAATCTTAAACAAGCCAATATCACCTGTTCGCTTGACATGCGTTCCGCCACATAACTCTTTCGAAAAATCACCTACTGATAAAACTCTTACCTCATCACTATACTTTTCACCAAATAACGCTTCAGCACCGCTTTTTTTAGCCTCATCAAGTGACATATGCTGGGTAGCGACTTCTATATTTTCTCTTATCTTATTATTTACCAAGGTTTCTAATTGTTGCAATTGATCCTTAGTTAATGGTTCAAAATGAGAAAAGTCGAAACGGGCCCGACTTGCATCAACTAATGACCCTTTTTGTTGTACATGGGATCCAACGACATTTTTAAGAGCAGCATGCAAAAGATGAGTGGCCGTATGATTTAAACGGATGGCATTACGACGTTCTGTATTAACTTCTGCTCTTATGTTTTGTCCTACCTGTAACTGACCTTGTAAAATTTGACCGTAATGTACAATAGCCTGACCGATTCGCTGTGTATCTATAACTTGAAAGCGCCCCTCAGGACTGATCAAATATCCCTGATCACCAACTTGGCCGCCGCTTTCTGCATAAAAGGGGGTATTGTCGAGAATAATTGCGCCCTTTTGCCCTTCCCCAAGCTGATCACTCTTCCGGTCTTCATGCAAAATAGCTAAGATTTTACTATTCATATGATCACTATTGTAACCATGAAATTTAGAAGATTCCTCTTGAATTAGCACGTTAGAATAATCAGCTGTAAATTGACTTGCTGACTGTGATAAGTCTCGCTGCTGTTGCATGCAATTATTAAAACCCTCAACATCTACCGAAAGACCCTGCTCCCGCGCAATATCTTGTGTTAAATCAAAAGGAAATCCATAGGTATCATATAATTTAAACGCAACATCGCCTGGGATCTCCTTGCTGCTTAGACCATTAATTTGATCTTGTAATAATCGCAAGCCTTGCTCAAGTGTTTTTTCAAATTGATTTTCTTCTTGGATAAGCACACGCTCAATTTGATCTTTATTAGTCAATAACTCAGGATAAGCCTCTCCCATTACTTCAATAAGGGGATTAATTAATTTGTAAAAAAAAGGCAAGGGTAGATTTAGCTTACTACCGTGGCGCACAGCACGACGAATAATACGTCTTAATACATAACCTCGACCTTCATTACTAGGTAAAACACCGTCAGCAATTAAAAAAGCGCAAGCTCGAATATGATCAGCAATAACCTTTAAAGAAGGATGATTGGCATTAACTGAAGGTGATAAAGCGATAATAGCTTGTATAAGATGTTGGAAACTGTCGACATCATAATTATTATGAACACCTTGAACAACAGCAGCAATTCTTTCTAACCCCATTCCTGTATCAACAGAGGGTTTTGGTAAGGGTTGCAAATCACCTGTCTTATCACGGTTATATTGCATAAAGACTAAATTCCAGATCTCTATATAACGATCGCCATCCTCATCAGGACTGCCTGGTGGGCCACCTGGAATTTCAGGGCCATGATCATAAAAAATTTCTGTACAAGGGCCACAAGGCCCTGTCTCGCCCATTGACCAAAAATTGTCTTTCTCGCCACAACGTGAAAACTGATTAGGCGAGATACCTATTTCATTTAGCCAAATATTAGCTGCCTCATCATCATTTAAATAAACGGTAATCCATAATTTTTCTTTAGGAAGTTTTAAAACGTTTGTTAGAAATTCCCAGGCATAATGGATCGCTTCACGCTTAAAATAATCACCAAAACTAAAATTACCAAGCATTTCAAAAAAAGTGTGGTGCCTTGCTGTGTAACCCACATTTTCAAGATCATTATGCTTACCACCTGCTCTCACGCAACGTTGAGCACTCACTGCGCGAGTATAAAATCTTGATTCAAGACCTAGAAAGATCTCTTTAAACTGAACCATACCTGCATTAGTAAATAATAAAGTAGGATCATTAATAGGAACAAGTGAGCTAGAAGGAACTAAATGGTGATTTTTTTCTATAAAAAAATCAAAAAATGCTTGTCTAATTTCAGAGCTTTTCATAATTACAAATTCATCGTTAATTGCTAATCAAGTTGGTATTTATTCCAGTTAGGAAATATATCGTTTTCTTAAATTTATAAATAGCTAATTTATTTTATATAAGACCTTTATTTAGTTTACCGAACTAAATAGTCTCTAATTTAGAAAGGTACTTAAACTTTTAAACTAACTCGCCTTAAACTTAATTACAGTAAGCTCAACCTAATAACTATTTTATAACTTTTACGCCGAACTTATTTATAACTTTTATGCCGAACTTAAGTTACATATCTAATAAGCCAAGTTCAGACGAAAACTTGCCACAGTATACTCATTAATTTATAAAAACTCACTTTTTATAAATTATATGAAAATATAGATTAGGTAGCGAGAAAATTATTAAGGATGCGCAATGGTCTTGGTGAGTAAATTGTAAAAGAAATTGAATAGATTATTTTTTGTTATGTACAATTTTTGCAGCAATTTCAACTGGAAAGCCACGATAAAGTAGAAAACGTATTTGTTTTTGTATATCAGAAATGAACTGGCTATTTGCATCTTTAAATTTTTTTTGCCACACAAGGTAAGCTTGTTCTTCCCACTGCTCTTGATAGGATTCTAGCGTTTGAGCTATTAATTCCTTATTAATATATTTAGCCTGTAGTTCTTGCATAATCCTTACAGGCCCATAACCTTGTTGCAACCTGGTATAACAAAGTGACTCTGCAAACCGCTTATCACTTTGCAAATCAAGTTCTTGACATCTTAAGACAGCATCTTTGCTTTCCGCTAGAGGATAGCCTTTGCTAGCTAATTTATTAATTAATTCACGCATTCCATGTTCGCGCCTTGCTAATAAACGCACGGCGCAATCATAAGCCTTAGTCATCCATAGACTCTAATTCTTCAACAGGTGCAATTGCAGCTTCAGTTTGAGCAGCAACTTTTTTATTTAATAATTCTGCTCTAATTTGCTTTTCTAACTCTGAAGTAACTTCTGCTTTTTCTTTAAGATAAACACGCACGTTCTCTTTACCTTGGCCAATTTTTTCTTGCTTATAACTATACCAAGCACCTGATTTTTCAATCAGACCTAACTGCGTACCTAGATTGATGATTTCACTCTCACGTGAAATACCTTCATTATAAAGAATATCAAAATCAACAGTCTTAAAGGGAGGCGCGACTTTATTCTTAACTACTTTGACGCGTGTCTCACTACCTAGTATTTCTTCACCCTTCTTAATTGAACCAACTCGGCGAATATCTAAACGCACTGAAGCATAGAATTTTAAGGCATTACCACCTGTTGTTGTTTCAGGGTTGCCAAACATCACACCAATTTTCATGCGAATTTGGTTAATGAAAATAACTAAGGTATTCGAACGTTTAATATTGGCTGTTAATTTACGAAGTGCTTGCGACATAAGTCGAGCTTGTAACCCTACATGCGCATCACCCATATCCCCTTCAATTTCTGCCTTAGGGGTTAGAGCTGCAACGGAGTCAATAATAATAACATCGACTGCTGCTGAGCGAACGAGCATGTCTGTAATTTCTAAAGCTTGCTCACCTGTATCAGGCTGAGAAATTAATAAATCATCAACATTCACACCTAATTTTGCAGCATAGCTAGGATCCAATGCATGCTCTGCATCAATAAAAGCAGCCGTACCGCCTGCTTTTTGGCATTCTGCAATGACTTGTAAGGTTAAGGTCGTTTTACCTGATGACTCAGGACCATAAATCTCCACAATACGACCTTTAGGTAGTCCACCGATACCTAATGCAATATCAAGACCTAATGAACCTGTTGAGATTGCTTCGATGTCCCGGCTTAATAGATGATCATCACCTAATCGCATGACAGAACCTTTACCAAATTGACGTTCAATTTGTGCGAGAGCGGCGCCTAAAGCTTTTTGTTTATTAGTTTCCATGATGTTATCCACAATAGTCTACAAAGAGTAAATTATCCCACATAACGTCACCTGCATCAAACAATTATTAACCATTTGATAAATTATTAAGACAATTAAATAGACGGTATGAACACAAAAAACGTATGCTTTTGAAGTGGTTGATTTAACGATAGAAATAAAAAATTGCGACATTTGAACACTAGCCTTGTCAATTTGTTAATTTCACTAATTAAATTGATGTAAGCTTCTTCTAGTTTAGTAAGGCTTGAATACCTTTAAAAGCTTGTTGACAGGCAAGCAGGCGAATCTTTGTCCGTGTTTTAGCTTGAAAATAATGCTGTTCAATTCGAGGTTGTTGATCTCTTAAGGCATAGGCAAAACAAACTGTTCCTACCGGTTTTTCCAGACTTCCGCCAGAAGGGCCAGCAATGCCTGTAACCGCTAAAGCAACATGAGCAGTACTTCGTGCTAAAGCGCCTTGCACCATTGCTTGAGCTACTTCCCCACTAACAGCCCCATGCTTATTAATGAGTGCTAAATCAACACCAAGCATTTCATGCTTAGATAAATTACTGTAAGTTACAAACCCTCGGTCAAACCAAGATGAACTGCCAGGCAATTCAGTTAAAAAACTTGCTATTAATCCACCTGTACAGGATTCTGCAGTAGCAATTGTAAATCGTTTTAATTGCAATGCATCAGTTAAATTTAATAACAGTATTTTTAAATCATTCATGACTAAATTAAATGAAAAATGGTGGAAGAACTAGTTTGTCTGAACTTACAAATCAGGCCAATCTCATTATTAAATTTATAGCGTCACCCACTAAGCTCTATACTGCATTGCAAGTTCACTCGGCTCAGTCATGTACTTAACACTCCTTCGCCTCGCTTCACTTGCGCCTTGTCTAAAGCTTAGTGGGCGGCGCTATACCAATTTAACCAATTAACTTATTTAACGTGCTAAAAATGATTCCTCCATCTAACTGGAGGAATCTAGCATGACCATCCTAAATCAGTCTTTAGAGCTTTATTAGAAACAACTTAGCAAAATAACCCAACCCTTTCTTATGGGTTAGTAGTACCTGTAGTACCTGTACCTTGATTTTTGTTTGCGTCGCTTGAAAGCTCAGCATTAACATCTTTATTAGCATTATTTAAATTGCTTTGTGATTGAGTATCAGTGCCAGTAGTTGGCCTATTATCTCTGTTTTCACCGCAAGCAGTTAATAACAAAGCCATAAAAGTAGAAGCGATCAATAGGGCTAAACGTTTCATAATATTTCTCTCCATAGTTAAAATTCTATTAAATGCCGTTTACTAGTCTAGCAAAAATTTATCTTAAGTGAAGGACTTAAGTTAAAAAACATCTTTATTATTATAGTCATACTTAATCTATTTTGCAGAGTTTGTTAAAATGTCCAAATTTATAGCAGTGAGTTGTTATGTCTACTAACCATACGCCAATGATGCAACAATACTTAAGCATCAAAGCTCAATATCCTGATATGCTCTTGTTTTATCGCATGGGTGATTTTTATGAGTTGTTTTTTGATGATGCAAAAAAAGGAGCTCGCTTATTGGATTTAACTCTAACTCATAGAGGACAATCAGCAGGCAAACCTATTCCAATGGCAGGAATACCTTATCATGCTGTTGAAAACTATTTAGCTAGACTCATCAAAAAAGGTGAATCCATTGCGATCTGCGAACAAATTGGTGATCCTGCTACAAGTAAGGGACCTGTTGAGAGGCAAGTAACACGTATTATTACACCAGGTACCATCACCGATGAAGCCCTATTAGATTCTCGAAGAGATAATTTATTGCTTGCTATTTACTCTCATCGCCAACAATTTGGCTTAGCTTGGGTAGACTTAAGTGGCGGCCGATTTTATCTATCAGAGGCCAAAGATAAAAGCCAATTGCAAGCGACTATTAATCGCCTCAAACCCGCTGAGATTCTTATTGCTGAGAATTTTTCGTTTTCTAACTTTCAAATCAACCAATCGGTTATAAAGAGTCGACCTGTTTGGGAATTTGATTTACAACGAGCTCGCCAATTACTTTGTGAGCAATTTGCTGTAAATAACCTTAAAGGATTAGGTGAACCAGACTATATTAATGCTTTTCCTGCTGCAGGTTGCTTATTATTTTATTTACAAGCTACCCAACGACAAAGCTTACCTCATTTAAAACACTTAACACTTGAAAAAGATGAGGATTATTTGCAAATAGATGCAGCGACACAAAAACATTTAGAGATCTTTGAAAACTATCAAGGTGAACGTACTAATTCCCTTCTCTCTATTCTCGATCAGACTGTTAATCCTATGGGTAGCCGACTACTAAAGCGTTGGTTAGGTAGGCCGCTGCGCCAACATACACTGCTTCAGCAACGTTTAGATGCCGTAAGTGAATTACTTATCAATCGGCAAGATATTAATCTTCATGCCTTATTAGGTGAATTGTGTGATATTGAAAGAATATTATCTCGGATTGCTTTACGCTCAGCCAGACCACGTGATTTGGTTAGCTTAAGACAAACATTAGCTTTATTGCCTTGTTTATTAGAAACTTTAAAAACTAATGAGACTTCTTTAATCACAAAACAAGTTAGTCAATTAGTTCCGCAGCCTGATTTAGTTGATCTTTTAACTAAAGCTATTGTTGATAATCCTCCTATTCTTATTCGTGATGGCAATGTTATTGCTTTAGGTTTTGATGAAGAACTGGATGAATTACGTGCTTTAAGCACCAATGCCAATGAGAAAGTTTTAGAATTAGAATCCAACGAAAAACAGCGTACAGGCTTATCGTCATTAAAAGTAGGATTTAATCGCGTTCAAGGCTATTATATTGAATTAGCCCGAGGACAGGCTGATAAAGCGCCTGCTAATTATCAACGTAAGCAAACGCTTAAGAATGTAGAGCGCTACATTACGCCTGAATTAAAATTATTTGAAGACAAAGTTCTATCCGCTCAGGCAAAAGCGCTTGCACGAGAAAAATGGCTTTATGATAATTTATTAACCGCGCTTATTGATTATATTCCAACTTTAAAAAATATTGCTGATGCTTGCGCAAAGCTTGACGTATTAGCAAATTTTGCAGAACGTGCTTACACCCTTAATTGGTGTAAACCAACACTCATACCAGAAGATATCATTCAAATTGATAAGGGACGTCACCCTGTTATTGAGCCAATTTTAAAAGAAGAATTTATTGCTAATTCACTTATGCTTAAACCTAAGCAAAATATGCTTCTTATTACCGGTCCTAACATGGGAGGTAAATCAACATTTATGCGTCAGAATGCCTTAATTGTGTTATTAGCACATTTAGGCAGCTATGTACCTGCAAAAGATGCTCGAATAGGCTCTATTGATAAAATCTTTACTCGTATTGGCGCAAGTGATGATTTAGCTTCGGGACGCTCGACTTTTATGGTTGAAATGACAGAAACAGCGCATATTCTGCGTCAAGCAACTGACAAAAGTTTGGTGTTAATTGATGAGATTGGTCGAGGTACAAGCACTTATGATGGTATGGCACTTGCCTATGCTACTTGTGCATATCTCGCTAGCAAAGTAAAAGCTTATACTTTATTTTCCACCCATTATTTTGAATTAACGCAATTACCACAAACTTTCTCTTGTATTAAAAATGCTCATTTGCAAGCCAAGCTAACTCAAGATAAGATAGTTTTTCTATATCGTTTGGAAGAAGGTTATGCAAATCGTAGTTATGGGTTAGAAGTTGCACAACTTGCAGGTATTCCAGCTGAAGTGCTTGAACTTGCTAATCAATATCTACAGACCGTATCTTCAGTTAAAGAGCCTGAACCTAAGGTTAAGGCTGATGAGAAAATAATTAGGCATGAAACTAATATTCTTAAGCTTTTAACAGAGCTTGATATTGATAATTTAACGCCCCGTATGGCTTTTGATCTAATTTGTAGATTAAAACTAGAAACAGACCGCGTATTGAGTTAGTATATTAGCCAATATGATCAATAAACATTCATTATTAACTAGTCTTCTTGTATTTTGCAAGAAGATTATCAAAGCGGTTGGCCACAAAAGTATAGTTGAGAATTAAGTATGAATAAAAAAGCCCGCTTGCTCATTATTATTTTATGCTTGCCGCTATTTATTGCTGCCGAAGATGTTAAAGGCATTCAAATTAATGGTGTAGGTGGGAAATTACTTAATAACATTCAAACAAGATTAACTGAGATTGCACAAAATAAACCGTTAAAAGAAGAATCAGAAGAAGAATTAAAATCCCAGGTTGAAAAAGCTTTGGCCCCTTACGGCTTTTTTAAGCCGACTATCCGAATTTCTTATCGACCTAATAAAATTATTTTTAATATTAATCCAGGGCCAAGATTAATAGTTACTAAACTATCCACCAGTATTATTGGTGAGGGAAAAAATAATCCTCGCATTATTCAAGCCTTAAAAGAATTACCCATTAAACCAGGTAAACCGTTCAATAGCGCTCATTATGAAACAGTTAAACAAAATTTAATGAGTGCAGCTGAACATGAAGGTTATTTACGAGCTTCTTTTGAAAAATCTGAAGTATTAATTGATAGAAATCAATATACAGCTAGTATTATTCTTATTTTTGATACTGGGCCACAATATTATTTCGGTCAAGTTCGTTTTGACCCAACTTATATTTCACCTGATCTTTTACATCGCTTTATTCCTTTTAAATATGGTCAGCCCTATTCAGCTGATCAAGTTTTAGAATTGAATAATTATTTAAGCGGTAGTGGTTATTTTAAAGCTGTTACTGTGCAGCCCAAACAAAATGAAAATTCACAAACTATTCCTATTGATGTTCACTTGCAGCGAGCAGGAAGAATTAACTACTCCTTAGGTCTAGGTTTTGGCACAGATACGGGCCTTCGTGGTAGAGCCGGTGTACATGTTGTACCCGTTAATCGAGCAGGACATAAATTTAATGCAGTTGCTTTAGGCTCGTTTAATGAAAATACCTTACAAACTCAGTATATTATCCCTGGCAAAAATCCTATTACCGATCAGTATGAAGCGCTAGGTAGCTTTTCAAATTTAAATTACAATGCAGCTTATAGTAATTCGCTATTACTTTCCTTAGCACAACGTCACAATTTACCTACATTCCAGCGTTTACTGTCTTTAAATGCTCTTAATGAACGCTTTAATTATGACAATCAACCTGTATTTGAAAAAAAGACTAAAACCACTTTATACCCTAAAGCAACCTTTACTTGGCTTAATAAATCTGACCAACTTTTTTCACCCAATGGTTATAAGTTAACTTTAACTGGCTTAGGCGCAACTAAAGCGCTGCTTTCCGATATTAATTTTTCACAAGCACTTCTTGATGCACGGGCTGCCTATAGGGTAGAGCCTATAAGAACTCGTTTCTTCTTGCATACTATTCAAGGGATAACACTGATTAATGATATTTATCAACTGCCTGTGTCTTTAGGTTTTCTATTAGGTGGCGCTGATAATTTAAAGGGTTATAATTATAATGCCCTAGGCCCTGGTAAAATTTTAACCTATGGCGGTATCGAGGTTCAGAAAGAAACAATAGAAAATTGGTATGTTATTGGTTTTTATGATGTCGGTGATGTGTATAAACCTCGCTTTAAAGATATTAAACAAGATGTTGGTATTGGCTTGATGTGGGTATCCCCGGTTGGGCCTATTAAAATTGGTATAGCACAAGCGATTGAGTCAGACTTTAAAATGACTTCCGGTAAAAAACCTAAGTTAGTTATTAATATAGGACCTGATTTATAATGCGTGTTATTTATCGAACACTTAGAATTTTCTGTTATAGTTTGCTAATTACTCTTTTACTATTAGCGAGTACTGCACTTTTTTTATTAGGAACCAGACCTGGTTTATGGACGTCAATAAAGATCGTTGAACGCATCGTACCAGGAAAATTAAGGATTAATACTGTTAAGGGCAACTTTTTCAATCATATTGTACTTAAAGATATCGCCTACTCTGATAAAGATCTAGCTGTAAACATATCTAATTTAGATTTAAATTGGTCTTTATCTGACCTATTAAATCGAAAATTAATAATTAATAATTTACAAATTGATAAAATTAACCTTGTCACAGTCTCAACAGAACAAGAAAAAGTATCCTGGGAACCGAAACCTAAATTTAGTTTACCTCGTTTAAATTTACCTCATTTACCTCTAACTATTGTTATTCATAACGCCGATATTAACAGTATTAAAATTAGCCAAATTAACTCTACTAAGGAAATAGAGGATATTCATCTACAAGCTAAACTAACTAATCAGCAGTGGCAATTTCAGAATATTAGCTTATTAACTAATGGTCATATTATTCAAAGTAATGCAGTTATTAGCTCAATGATGCCATATCCGGTGACTGTATCTGCTCGAATTCAGCCAGCTCATTTAACTCAAGTTGGTTTAAATGGAGAAATTCTCTTAAGCGGTAACTTTCTCGATTATTCCCTCACCGGGCAATTTACCAACCCAACACCTTTTACTTTTAAAGGCGATATCATTAATGGTTCACATCTAAATTTAGCTGGCGACTGGGAAAATCTGGCTTGGCCTATTAATAAAGATTATCAGCTCGTTAGCGAACACGGCCAATTAAAGGTTATGGGGGAATTACCTAATTTAACCCTTTCACTAAATGGAAAAATTAGTGAGCCTCTCTCCTCTACTCTACATGTAGACGCTTCTACCAGCGCTACAGAGGTACATGCAAACGCAACACTTTCATCTAAAGCAGGTAACGTCAACTTAGATTTATCTTACGATAATAGCCACCTACCTCACTTAAAAGGGAATTTAAAATCCCGCTTGATTGACGAGGATGAACGATTAGGTTTACCGATTAAAGAGGTTCAAACTGAAAATTATTTTTCTGGTGAATCACTCTCTACTCTCTCACTTCATAGCCAAATTACGGGGCGCTATAATGACAATCCGGTTAAAGTAATAGTTCATTATAATAAACAAACGCTAAACGCTGCCCTAGATTTAGGGCCTAACCATTTTCAAGTGAATGGCTCTGCGCCATTCCCCTGGCACTTGAAAGCATCTATACCACAACCATCACTATTACATCCTTCTTTAAATGGCCTTAATACAACCATTACAGGTCAAGCGGCACTTTTAGGCGAGCAGAAAGGTGATTTACAACTTTATATCAACAAGGGCGAGTTTAAATCACCTGAGTTTTCTAAGGTAAAATTCAGCGGTGGTAACATCGCTGCAAAGCTTGATGAAACACAACTAAAAGCGACTGGGAATCTAATTCTCGATGACGCCAAAAAACTGCTCTTATCATTTAGTTTACCCAAGTTTAATTATTTTAAAGGTGACTTAAAGCAGCAAAGCGTTAACGGTAATTTAAAACTTATGGTAAATTCCTTAGCCTTTTTAAGTGATTTCAGTCCAGAGATTAATAGCCTTCAAGGCCGTCTAAGAGCGAATTTAAAAGTAACAGGTACACTTGGTAAACCTACTATAGATGGTGAAGTGCAACTAAGGAAAGCGAGCATAGCCATGCCTAGCTTAGGTATTAATCTTAACCCAATCCAATTAACTCTACTAAGTAGCAATAAAAAATGGCAAGCGCAAGGTGAGGCCCTTTCACAAGGGGTGCCTTTAATCATTAATGGCAATGGTGAACTTTCGCCTACTGTTAAAGGAGCACTTACAGTTAAAGGTGAGCAAGTTCCTTTAATCTCGAACAAAGAGTATTTAATCCATGTTTCACCTAATTTAAACTTTGAATTTACACCTTCTGATCTAAAAATGAAGGGACATGTTCTTATCCCTAAAGCTATAATTAAACCGCAAACATTTTCAAACTCGGTAAGTTTAACTGATGATGTAGTCTTTGTAGATAAAAAGGAATCGTCAAATCCTTTTAATATTGATACCGATGTTAAAATTAAAATGGGTGATAATGTTATGCTGACTGTGAAAGGGTTAGAAGGCCATTTAATTGGCGCAATTAACCTTCGCCAGTTTCCCCAAGGACCTTTAACAGCCACAGGTGAACTAAACGTAAAAGATGGTAAATATCAAGCCTATGGACAAGATTTGACTATTGAAAAAGGCCAGCTCTTATTTACTGGTGGATTAATCAATAATCCTGCTATTCAAGTACGTGCCATTAGAAAATTCAATAATACCACTAGTAATACGCTTGCAGGTTCAAATCATTTATTTGATTTTAATTCTTCTAATATTCAAACACTCGATTTTGGTAAGCACACAACCGTGGGCATTGAGGTGAAAGGACGTTTAAGTAAACCTAAAGTAGAATTATTCTCAGTCCCAGCCACCTTATCTCAAGCTGATATTTTATCAATGCTTCTCCTAGGCAGACCAGTAAACCAGGCTGATAAATCAGGCGCCCAATTAATATTAGCTGCAGTCTCAGCTCTTAACCTTGACTCCAGCCGTGGCGGTACGCAGCTACTATCACAGTTAAAACGAAGCTTAGGTGTTGATTTTAATATAGAAAATAATATTCAATACAATCAAAAAACTAACGAAAGCACCGATAGCACAAGCCTGGTTATAAGTAAATCTTTGTCAAAAAGGTTATCTCTAAGTTATAACGTAGGTTTATCAAAGACAGATACAAATGTTTTAACGCTCAAATATTTACTCAATAAATTTTTTAGTGTGCAAGTAAATGCTAGCACGACAGGTAGCGGCATTGACTTACTCTACACTCATCAAAAGGAATAAGTTGTATGATAGATTATCATTTGCCTTTACGTTTAAAGAGATTACGTCGCACCCCTTTAATTCGAGCACTTGTGCAAGAAACTCGTCTGCATCCACAACAGTTTATTGCCCCAATCTTTATAGATGAAACAATTGATGTTAAACGTGAAATTACTAGTATGCCAGGTCAGTTTCGACTACCCATTTCTGCGTTAGCACAAGAGATTGAAGAGATTTCCAACCTTAATATTCCAGCTGTTTTATTATTTGGTATCCCTACTCATAAAGATGCTGTTGGCAGCGCCTCTCTAAAGTCCGCAGGAATTATTCAGCAGGCCATTCAACGTATTAAACAAATTAATCCTAATCTAGTAGTTATTGCTGATGTTTGTTTTTGTGAATACACAAATCATGGCCATTGTGGTGTTTTACAAGATGACTTTATTGATAATGATGCTACCTTGGCACTATTAGGCGAGCAAGCAGTTAGTTATGCAAAAGCAGGCGCAGATTGGGTTGCTCCTAGTAGTATGACCGATGGCATGGTTGGCGCCATTCGTCAAGCGCTTGATAACGCAGGTTTTCAGCAAATAGCCATTCTAAGTTATGCTGTAAAATATTGCTCTAGTTTTTATGCTCCTTTTGGTGAAGCTGCGCAAGGTGCCCCGCAGTTTGGTGATCGTAAAACTTATCAAATGAATCCTGCTAACAGCAATGAGGCTTTAAGAGAGGCGGCTATCGATTTGGAAGAAGGCGCTGATATGCTTATGGTTAAGCCTGCTATGAATTATCTAGATATTATCTATAAGATTAAAAATCATTTCCCTGAAGTACCCTTAGGTGCCTATCAAGTGAGTGGTGAATACTCCATATTAAAAAATGCTATACAGCAAGGTTTAATTAATGAGGAACGAGCAATAATCGAAAGCCTTTTAGCAATCAAACGTGCTGGAGCTGATTTAATTATCTCCTATTTTGCTAAAGACATAGCTCGTTTGTTAAGTCAATCAATGTAACTTGTCTTGAAGTCAGCCACTAATTCCTAATTACCATGGTTCGCTCTTAAAGAGACGAAAACTGTTTTGGGGCACTACGTGAATGCTATTCTATAAAATGCGAAATATTATAAGAAATCTCAAGCAAAAATAGGCATTCATTAATGAACAAAAATATTACTCACTTTCATAAGGTTATAAAAATGAGCTTTGTAAGCTCACCTTTTTAATGAGTATATTTATAATTTTAAGTCTAATGATTTAAACCAAGCTTATTCTAAAGCTTTATCCCTTGTAGACATGCTCACATTGACCGGACACTGCTCTTTTACTGACCTAACAGAGTTAAAAACTCTATTAGGTCAAAATCATATTATTTAGTCATGACAGGTGGTTCAACACTATCCATAGTCCATACAGCTTGTAGCGCAACTAAATCTGCAGAACCTTTAGCTCTTGCATTAATAGTATAAGTACTACCAGCGCCAGCAGGATCAGTTTTATTAATAGGCGCTCTTCCTATACCAAATAAATGAGTATAACCTAGGTCAACACCTAAATTTTGATTATATTGATAATGTGCACCTGCTGCTAATGCCCAACGATCAGCATCGGCTATTCGTATATCACGAAACTCATCAACCGTTGGCGTCTGATCATAACCACCGCCCACACGAATTAACCATTGAGGATTAACTCGATAATTAGCACCGATAGACGCACGCCAAGTATTACGGTAGTCAGTAACAGATTCTGAAAATAGTCTAGCTTGCCCTAGTCCAGAAGCAAAACCAGCTACTTTGTATAATTGGATACTACGTACAGTATGCCAATTGGTATATACAACTGAACCTAATAACGCCAAACTTTCATTAACATCGTGGTAGCCACTTAAAGTAACGATGTCTGGAAACTCAACACTGTTACTAGAAAGATCCGTACTCCAGAATACAGCATCGCCTCCCGTTCTATTCGCAAAAATAGCGCTTGTTGGGGTCACACTAACTAGGCCCGGACTTGCTAGTGGGCCTGTTAAACGGCTCCAACCATGAAATTTATGATTAACTTGCGATTGATAAGTCAAACCAAGTCGTGAGTGGTTCTCATTAAACATAGCCATAGCGCCAGCATGGAAACCAACCCCAAATGAATCCCCTTTGTTATAAGAGTAAGAATCAAGAACAGTTGGACTTAAGCCTGGTATAGGTAATTGACCAAAGGCTGGTGCTCCAAGTACGCGATTAAATTTTACTCGTGAATATTGTAAATCAATACCAAGCCCTAAGGATAAATTTTCAGTAACTCTACCACCTATTTCAGGTGCAATATTGGTTGTAATTAATTCACTGTAGGTCGCCGCATAACGGACAGGACCTGTTCGACTCCAATTGGTTGCTAAACCAAAGGGAGAGTTAAAGGTTAGGCCAGCGGTAGCATTTGGTCCTAAAGGATAAGCAAGGTGAAAAAAGGGTACAAATGCATCATCTGCACCATCTAGATCCCGAAATGATTGGGTATAAGTTCTTAAAGCAGGAATAGGAACAGTTGAAGTAAAAAATGTACTGGTCCCCGTAATTTTAGAGGAAGGAAATACACCTACACCACCACTTACTGCTTGTGGATTACGTATTAAAGATAAGCCAGCAGGATTATACCAGCCAGTTGATGCGTCAGCTGCTTCAGCAGCAATACCTGCACCATAATTCCCAACTGCTACAGCACTTGATTCCGTATAAAGGGAAAAACTTCCAGCATAAGTATTACTTACTAAAATAGTAGCGATTGTAGTACTCAGGATTGTTCTCATAGGTTTTTGTAGACTCGACACGCCTAACTCCTTACATTATAAAATGCATCCTAAATCTGCAGAGCAGAACATAATAAAGGAATTAGAGTTATTTTCAAATGGTTCTATTAAAAAAAGTATAATTAAATCAGTGTATTATACATATTAAATCCAAAGTGAGTATTGATAAGGCATAATGGTTTTTTATTACAAAATTAACTAGCCAACTTGTAAGATAAAGGACTCCATGATAATGTGGTTTTTCTTTGTGCGGACAATTTTATGCAACAAGTAGTGACCAAATTTGGTGGTACCAGTGTCTCTTCTCTACAAACCTGGGAAAATATTGCACAAATTACAAAGCAGCATATTAAAAGTGGGGTTCAGCCAATCATTGTCTGCTCAGCTATGGCACAAATTTCTAACAAGCTTGAGAAAGCAACTGAAGCAGCACTATTTGATCAACATAAAGCGATTGAAGATGACATTATTCAAAGTTATTTTTCCCTTGCCAAAGCGCTTGATGTTTCACAAGATTTAATTAAGATTGAGATTGCCGAACTTAATCAATGGCTAACTGGAATTGCGCTACTTAAAGAAGCGCCCGCTAAAACACGAGCCCAAATTTTAAGTTTAGGCGAATTGATGATGACGCGCCTTGGCCATGCTTTTTTACAAAAAAAAGGAATTTCCTGCCTATGGTTTGACGTACGTGAAGCCTTAGTTTCAGTGCCTGTCCCAGGTAATGATACTTTTAATTTTTTAACAGCCCGCTGTCATTGTGAGCCAAACCCTGAACTTAGAGAAAGGTTACTTAACTCAGGTACGCAAGCCATTATTACTCAGGGTTTCTTTGCTGCTAATCCGCAAGGTGATACTGTTTTATTAGGCCGCGGTGGCTCGGATACATCGGCAGGTTTACTTGCCGCCATTGTTGGCGCTCAAAGTTGTGAAATTTGGACCGATGTACCTGGGATTTATACAGCTAACCCTCATCAATTCCCACATGCGCGTCTTCTTAAGCAGCTTAATTATGATGAAGCACAAGAAATCGCCTCTATGGGCGCTAAAGTTCTTCACCCCAATTGTTTGCCGCCAGTACGACAAGCAAATATACCCATGATTGTAAAATATACTCATATGCCTGAACATTCAGGCACACGTATTACTCAAGATAGTGATGAATTAGCTCCGCCAATTAAATCAATTCAGATTAAACATAGTATTGTTTTAATTTCGATTGATACCTTAAATATGTGGCAACAAGTAGGCTTTCTAGCTGATGTTTTTGCCGCATTTAAACAACATGGTTTTTCAGTCGATTTATTGTCTTCATCAGAGTTTAATGTAACCTTATCATTAGATAGCAATGCAAAACTTCATGAAAGACACAATCTTGAAGCACTTATAGAAGATTTGAATCGATTTGGTAAGGCAAAAATTATTGAACCTTGTAGTGCTATTAGTTTAGTTGGCCATCATATTCGAACAATTCTCCCTCAATTAGGTCCTACCCTAGAAGTCTTTGAAGCTAAGCAAATATACTTAATGTCCTTGGCTTCAAATGACTTAAATTTAACCTTTGTTGTTGATGAATCACATGCAGAAAAACTATGCCAGAAACTTCACAATTTACTTATTGAAAGTAATCCGCAGAGTTTTTACTACTCAAAAAGTTGGCATGAGGAGTTTGGCAGTCCTGGACAACGTAATATTCCTTGGTGGGAAAACAAACGTGATAAGTTACTTGATTTAGCGTATAGTCATTCGCCCTGTTATGTTTATGATCGAGAAACTCTCGCAGGAAGAGCAGATGAATTATTAAAATTGCAAGCAATTGACCAACTTTTTTATTCGGTTAAAGCGAATGCTAATAGCGAGATTCTAAAAACCTTTTATAATAAGGGTTTAGGGTTTGAGTGTGTCTCAATCAATGAATTGCAATTTATATTAAAGCTATTTCCCGATATTGATCCAAAGCGACTCTTTTTTACCCCTAATTTTGCGCCTAAGCAGGAGTATGAATTTGCTTTGTCTCTCGATTGCTATTTGACTATAGATAGTTTGTATCCTTTAGAAAATTGGCCAGAATTATTTAAAAATAAAGCTATTTTCTTACGCGTTGATCCAGGAAGCGGTGCAGGTCATCATAAATTTGTCTGCACAGCTGGAAATGAATCAAAATTTGGTATACCGCAAAGTGATTTAGAGATAGCACACAAACTCCTTGCTGAGCACCAGATTTCGGTTGTAGGTCTTCATGCCCATTCTGGTAGTGGTATCTTAACAACAGAGCTTTGGCAGAATACCGCCCAAATGTTAACCATGTTATTGTCCTTATTTCCCGATGTAAAAATTGTAAATTTAGGTGGCGGTTTAGGTGTGGTTGAAAAACCAGGACAACAACCTTTAGATTTAGCAGCATTAGACGCAGCATTACTTGCTGTAAAAACCCGTTTTGCACATTTATCCTTTTGGTTAGAACCTGGGCGCTATTTTGTTTCCGATGGCGGTGTCATTCTAGCTAAAGTCACGCAGTGTAAAGAGAAAGGTAAAGTACGTTTTATTGGTATTGAAACCGGTATGAATTCCTTAATACGTCCTGCACTATATGGCGCTTATCACGAAATCGTTAATTTAACTCGCTTAACAGATGAAAAAACTGATTTTGCTCATGTTGTTGGTCCTATTTGTGAATCTTCTGATACCTTAGGATATGATCGTATTTTCCCCAGAACCTTTGAAAACGATATTATTTTAATTGCTAATACGGGCGCCTATGGCTATTGCATGAGTTCCCATTATAATTTAAGGCCTCCTGCACAAGAATTAATAGTAGATTAATATGCTTAAGGATAGTAAGCAGCGTGAACAAGCGACCGATCCGAGTTACTCTTTTATTGTTCAAGCGCCAGCTGGCTCAGGTAAAACAGAGTTATTAACGCAACGCTATTTAAGACTACTCAGCACGGTCACTTCTCCTGAGCAAATTGTTGCTTTAACCTTTACACGTAAAGCAGCCAGTGAGATGCGTGAGCGGATTATAACAGCCTTACAACGTGCAGAAGAAGGTGTTGAAGCCAATACACCTCATCAGCAATTAACCCTAGGCTATGCTAAGGACGCTTTAAGGCATAGTCAAAAATACAATTGGCAGCTTCTTAAGCAGCCTGGCTGCTTAAAAATTATGACTATTGATGCACTATGTCAAACTATTAGCCAAGCTATTTTTTTAAATGACGAACAAATTCCTTATGCTAAAGTAAGTGAAGATCCGTATGATCTTTACCAACAAGCTATACGCGATTGGTTGACTGATGTACTTAATAAGGATTTTTTGCATGAGCCATTAAAAATATTACTTCATCATCTTGATAATCGGCAAGATCGCCTGACTCTCTTATTAAGTGATCTACTTAAAACACGTGAGCAATGGTTACCTGCCGTTTATGCAGCGCATGAGCAAACAAAGGAAAATTTTGAACAAGCTCTCTGCTTAATTGAGCAACATGAATTACAACGTTTTCTTTCTAGTTTGCCTCTAACCGAGTTTGAAGAGTTACGTAAGCTATGCTCTCAATTTGCCATGCTTGACTTAGAGATAAACCAAACAAGGCAGCCACTACGAGAGTGGACGACAATAAATCAATTTAATCGCGCGATAGCAAATTGCTTAGCTTCATTATTACTGACTAAAGACAATAAGCTACGTAAAAGCTTTGATCATCATGTTGGTTTAAAACGAGATAATTGTAAAAAAGAGATCTATGAGGATTTAAAAGCTAGAAGTAAAAATATTTTATATAAATTAAGCACCATACCGCATTTTTTAAAATTATTAATTCGTTTAAAAAATCTTCCAGAACCCTATTATAATGATGAGCAATGGGAAGTTTTACAAGCGTTACTTGCGCTTTTGCCTTTGTTAGCTGCTCACCTGCATGTTACGTTTTGTACCAAAAATCAAGTCGACTTTACCGCTATCTCACAGCAGGCGTTACTTGCACTTGGCGATGATTTATATCCTACAGACTTAGCCCTTTACCTCGATCATACAATTCATCATATTCTTATTGATGAGTTTCAAGACACGTCTTTGCAGCAATTTCAGTTACTTAAAAAGCTTGTACAAGGCTGGAGCCCAAATGATGGTAAAACATTATTTATTGTGGGTGATCCTATGCAATCAATCTATCGTTTTAGACAAGCTGAAGTAGGATTATTTATTAAAGCCCGTGAAGAAGGGCTAGGTAGTATTAAGTTAACGCCGCTTGAGCTTAGTGCTAATTTTCGCTCCACTTCTGTTATTGTTGATTGGGTCAATGAGCGCTTTAACGCTATTTTTCCTCCTAATGATGACATTGAAACAGGCGCTATTTCCTTTCACGCTTCTACTGCTGTAATAAATTCAACATCCGATAGCTGGATAAATGCGCAGCAATTTAATGATAAACGGCAAGAAGCAGAGGCAGTCATCCAATTAGTTGCACAAGAATTAGTTAAATACCCACAAGATACTATTGCTATATTAGTGCGATCGCGTACCCACTTAGCAGAAATCATCCCCTTACTAAGACGAAAGAATATTCCTTTTCAAGGTGTAGAAGTTGAAAAGTTATCTAGTCTAGCTCACTTAGTTGATATTTGGTCATTGACTAAAGCACTACTTATGCCTGCTAATCGTCTAGCTTGGTTAGCTGCTCTAAGAAGTCCTTGGTGTGGACTCTCTTTAAAAGATTTATATCATATTGCTAATTTTAATAAACATCGCTCAATTTATTACGCGCTTGCTCATTTAGATAAATTAACGCAGTTAAGCAATGAGGGTTTAATTCGCGCACGCTATTTTTATACCGTTATGCAAAGGGCTTTAAACGCCCGTCAACAAAAACCGTTAATAGAATCCTTAATTGAACTTATTAAGCAATTGCACGGGGATTTAATTTTAAGTGATTCGCAACAATTAGATATTGAACAGTTTTTTACTTTGCTAAATAAGTTTACAAAAGATGGACAAGTTAATGATATTAAACAACTTGAAATAGAGTTCAAGCAGCTCTACTCCCAAAAAACATCGTCTTCACGATTACATATTATGACCATTCATAAATCAAAAGGCTTAGAGTTTGATACGATCATTCTACCAAGTCTAGGCAGTAAATCGCAGCAACAAGATAAACCCTTACTTCGCTGGTTAAAACTGCCTAGACAGGTTGGCGATGATTTACTTCTCATGTCTCCTATTCGCGCAGCACAGCAAGATCAATGTCTTTTATATAATTATTTATCGGATATTGATGCTGAGAAAGACAGCTATGAACAACAACGCCTGCTGTACGTTGCTGTAACGCGAGCTAAAAAAAGACTTTATCTTTTTGATAATCAACAAAAATTAACGTCTAATACCTTACGTGAATTCTTAAATAAGCAATCATTTACTTCCATGGATTGGCCGACTCAAACATCGAATTTACAGATGCTATTGCCCATACTAAGGCGCCTACCTTTAGAGCACTATATGCAACAGCCGCCCATAGAAATATTACCGCTAGCAAAATCACGTATAGCGATTGAGCAAGATATATGTACAAACCAAACAAACAAAGCTATCTATGAATTACTTTATTGGATATTTAGCAATCATCCAAAAGATATTAATGAATTACCTTGGACTATACTTCAGAAACAATTGCAAATGATGGGTTTTACTCAAAGCGAGCAAACTAACGCTATCAGTACTATTAAGACCCAACTTGAAACTATGCTAACAAGCGATCTTGGTCAATGGCTTTGTAAACCGCATACAGATGAACATAATCAATATGAATTACTTATTTATGAAGACGGTTATGTTAAAACAAAATTAATTGATAGAACTTTTTATGATCAAGGTGCCTATTGGCTAATTAATTTTAAAACAATGCCAGCTACCGAAGAGCAGCAACGACTAGACCAAGAAGAATTAAATAAAAGTGTAGAAACCTTAAAAGAAATTATTAAAGCACCGCTACAGTTGGGAATTTATTATCTTCCAGCCCAATTATGGTTGACCTGGACAGTAGACGTTAAAACAGAAGTTAGTGCTTCTGCTTTAATATAAATGACAATACATTTCTATTATTTAATATTTATAATATTAAATAACTAGTCCAAAGTTAGCAGTAGATGCATCCTTTTCTACACTTCTAGAGAAAACTTGTATACCCTGTTGATGACATTTTTGCAGTTGCTTACTAAAATCATCTTCATTAGGGTATAACTCATGTAATCTTTTCTCTGAAATTCTATCTATTCGGTTATATTCTAAATCTTCTTCAAATTCTTTACGATCATAATAGAGCTTTCGCGCTTTTGATTCTGCTAGCTGCTCTTGATAATATTTATTTTTAAAAACAGGTTCGTTTAAAATCTTTATATAGAGCTTAATTAGCTTTATACATTGAGTAATCTGCTGTAATAAGGATTTAACCTGTACATCCTGTGGCGCTGTAGTAAGCTTGGCTTGCTGCTCATCACGCCATAAATTAAAGTGCTTTATAAAATTATCAATGGCTTCTTCTTTTTCTTGTATAACACCATTGTCGCAAAGCTGATTTAAAGGATACTTCATCTGCAAGAAATGACGTTGTAATTTATAGAGACATGGTTCTTCACTAATCTTGCTCCTGCCTAAATCATCAATTAAGTCAAGAAGTGTCAACTTATAGGTTTCAGCCTTTTGAATTAAATAGAAGTAATAATTATCTAAAGCTTGATTATTTTTTAAATCATCAAACACACTACTGACTAGTTGTTCCTGTTCAAAATTAAGTTTATCAATAATGATTAGCGCAATTTGCGTTAGTTCTGGTTGATAGGGTTTAGCTCGTGCCTGAGAAATTAAATCTTTCGCTAGCTTAATATGTACTTCATTATTTTCTAAAGTTTGTAATAATTTTTCTACTTTTTCCTGAAAACCGCCTTCTTTTAGAAAACGCTCTATCTCGATTATACACCTATTAAAAAGCACTAAATTATCTTGATGGTGTTTCGCAATCTCAGGTAAAGCAACAGGTGATAAATTTTCTTTTATAGTATTAAATGAATTATTACTATTTTGCAGCGACTTAATGTAGGCTAATTCTTTACGAGAATAATGATAAAAAAGCTTAAGATTATATAAAAAATAATCTAAATGAAGTCTATAGTATTCACAATATCTATAATCTTGTTTATTAATTTTAGCTTGATTAACTAAAGTTCTTAACTCTTCTATTCGTTCATCAATAGGCGAAATGAAAGGCAAAAAACTAAAGAAGTTTTGAACTTTGATTCTAAAAGAGCTTGGTAACTGCTTATCTAAACATGTTTTTAAAGACCTAGAAGACTGAAATTGCATAATTTTACTTAATACGCCAGAATTTGGAGCAATATTATCCACGTCGACAAAATTATGTCAATATGAAATTATAATTTATCAATTTGAATAAATTTATATTGATAAGTTAATCTATTTTACTTCGATTATTTGAAGCCTCTGATTCTTCTTTTATTAATTGATCAATAACACTTTTTTTAACTGGCCAATTTTTAATAACAGTTTGATTAATTGCATCACAATTATCGCCAAACCAGGGACCTAGTTGTACTATAAGCAAAGGAATACTAGTCTTTAGACAATTATTAACTTCTTTTTGTACTTCTTTTTTACATAAATCGCCTTGTTGATAACAAGAATCAATAAGGTTATTAGCTAATGTTTCCCAATTTTCAGGAGGCTCAGCACCTAAAAATTCTTTATTGAGTAGTTTAGGTAAACTATTTTTTACTATCCATTTTGCACGCGCAGGTGACATAGGTTGTTTACATATTTTTTCTTCAAAATCTCGTTTTAAATCTTTTCCAATAAGAGATGTTTTTTTTAAGTCTGGGCAAGCTGATTGTTGAGGTTCAGCAAATAAAGGAAGACATAAGAAACTAAAGGTTATCATTAGAATTATTTTTAATAATTTCATAAGAATCCTTAAAATTATTTAATTGAAAATGGTCAATTTACAAATGTATCAATTCAGTTATTATAGTCTAAAAATAATTATCCTATTATTACTATGACTATTTCTTCCTACTCTGATGAAGTTTTGCAATCGACTAAAGATGAACTGCTTAATTTAACGGCAGCAGAGATGGGCTTTAAATTTAACGAAGAAAAAGAAGGAAGCCACCTTGCTGTCTATTTACAAGCCGGTTTTCCTGTTAATTTCTTACAGAAAAATTACTTACCTACAATCAAAGCAAAATTAGAACATATTTATCCCTCTTTAAAAATTGACGTTCATTTAGATTTTTTTATTAAAGCCCATCGAACTCAGTTAGTCGGTAAAGGATTACGCGGCGTTAAAAATACAATTGCTATTGCCTCCGGAAAGGGAGGTGTGGGTAAATCAACCGTGACAGTTAATTTAGCTATCGCGTTAGCTCGTGCTGGAGCGCGTGTGGGCATTTTAGACGCTGATATTTATGGACCTAGTATCCCCTTAATGCTTGGTCAACATAAACCGGTTGAAATTAGTGGAGAGCACTATTTACCTGTTAAAGTACATGGGATCGAAGCGATGTCTATTGGCTATCTTATGCCAAGTGATGAACAAGCATTAATCTGGCGCGGCCCTATGCTTGCTAAATCTCTCATTCAAATGCTTGATTTGACTTTATGGGATGAACTGGATTATTTATTTATTGACTTACCTCCAGGTACTGGCGATATCCAATTAAGTTTGGTACAGAAAATTCCTTTAACGGGTGCAGTTGTTGTTACAACACCACAACCTATAGCAACATTAGATGCTCAGAAAGCAATTCAAATGTTTGCTAAAACAAATATTGATGTATTAGGTATAGTGGAAAATATGGCTTATCATACGTGTAGTCAATGCGGGCATCAAGACAAGTTATTTGGTGAAGGCGGCGGCCAAAAATTAGCTTCTAATTTTAAACTTCCTCTACTTGGCCAGTTACCTTTAGATCAGCGTATTCGTAACCATTGTGATATAGGCCAGCCTACAGCAATACTAGCTAATAGCGAATTAGCAACAATTTTTGCTAAGACAGCATTAAACTTAGCTATCAATGTGGCAAAAAAACCTTTAAATTATGCTGATCGATTTCCACCCATTGTTGTGGAATAATTTACTTATGGAGATAAAAGTTAAGAATAATATGACCTAATTAACTTTAAATTTATTTACTTTTTTTCTCATCCCTACCTGTTGAACGACGACTAGTATTTTTAAGGCTGTTTTTAAGTAAAGTCATAAAATCAATTAAATCATCATTTTTTTCAGTAGGTTCTTGTGCTTTTCTTTTCGTTGACTTAGTCGGTTTTTTCTCTTCAATCCATTTCATTAATGCATCACGATATTCATCGTGATACTTTTCTGGCTTCCACTTAGCACTCATTTCATGAATTAAATCAGTAGCAATTTTAATTTCACGATCATTAATATGGTAAGCTTTTAAACTTTCATCAGGAAAGTCAAATTCACTTTCACTACGAATCTCTTGATGATAGCGAATCACATATAAAATTAAAGCATCCTTATAGGGCAGGATTAAAGTTAAGTATTCTCGGTTGCGAATCACAATTTTAGCTATACCAACTTTTTCAGTTTTCTTTAAAGCCTCACGCAATAAAACATAAGCCTTTTTATTAGAACTATCTGGAACCATATAGTATGGTCTATCAAAATAAAGACAGCTAATTTCACTTAAATCGACAAACTCTTCTATGTCAATCGATTTAAATGCTTCAGGTTGAGCGTGCTCAAAATCCTCATCATCAAGAACGACATAATTACCCTTTTGAAACTCATAGGCTTTAACAATTTCATCCCAGGGAACTTCTTTGCCTGTCTCAGCATTAACACGCTCATAGCGAATACGCGACCGATCGCGGGCATCTAAAAGATGGAAGCGCAGCTCATTTTTTTTCTCTACGGGATATAGATTGACAGGAATTGCTACTAAGCCAAATGAAATATATCCTTTCCAAACTGGTTTTGTCATAATTATTCCTGCTATTGATTTTAAATCAATTCTTAATTGAGTATAGAATAAAAATATCTGAAGTAAATCAGTCAATATGCTTTTTTTGAAATTTGCTGCGGCAAGTGTTCAATGCTGATATTTAAGATGAGGGTGATATCCAGCAAATTTTGCTGGATATCATGTCTAGGCGATAATTTGATATATTGTCAATTAAGTGCCAGCGCCTGTTCCAGTAGCACTACCTCCAGTTGTGTCAGTAGCACCACCTGTAGTACCAGTCGTTCCGCCAGTTGTGCCAGCAGCTCCACCCGTGGTACCAGTCGTTGTGCCAGTTGTACCAGTAGCTCCACCCGTGGTGCCAGTCGTTCCACCAGTTGTGCCAGTCGTTCCTGTAGTCGTTGTAGTAGTACCTGTTGTATTCGTTGTATCAGTGCCACGCCCAAATAAAAAATATAGTATAAGTGCAGCGATAATAATAATCCCAATTATCGTTAAAATCCCAGTACGTTCATTGTTAACCATGTTGTTCTCCTTCACTCACAATTATTAAATAGATTAAATTACCAAATAAACTTAAGCTTATTGTCCAGCGCCTGCACCACCAGTTCCAGTGCCGCCTGTAGTGCCAGTGCCCATTGAGCCTCCCGTTGTACTCATTCCAGTGCCATCTGTCGTGCCAGTACCCATTGAACCATCTGTAGTACCAGTGCCCATTGAGCCACCTGTTGCACCAGTGCTACCTGAAGTACCATTGCTCATTGAGCTATCTGTAGCGTCAGTACCCATATCAGTGCCTGTGCCAGTTGTTGTATCGACTCCCGGATCCGTACTCATGGTATCGTTAGTGCCATCACCTACAGGCTCTGTACCTGTCACATCACCACCAGTACCGGTCGTATCAGTACCCATAGTGCTGTTGTTCATGTCCGCACCAGTAGTATCTGTGCCAGTAGTGTCAGTACCTGTGCTATTAGTTGTAGAATAGCCACCATTTACTGAATTATTAGTAATATCTGAATCAGAAGACACAGCAGCGTTAACAGAAGAAAAAGCCATTGTAGTAAGCATTACTGAAAGTATCCGTTTCATAGCAGCGACTCCTTTAATGGTTAATTTAATCATTTATAGTTTAGGAAAATGATTAGAAATTTAAACTTCCTCTCTTTCAATGACTAGTTGAACAGTTATTTAGCGTTGATTTGTTACAGATTCTAACCATTGTTTATGCCGTCTCTCATCAGCCCACCCTCGGCTTAATAGTTCAACAGCATCAGGCCATATATATTTATGAGAATTAATGCGTTCATAAGCTGTATTTGTATCCACTTCATTGCTTATCATGGCTTTTAAAATAGCTTCATCACCAAGCATATTTGCTAAGACCACTTTACCTTGGGTAAGTAATTGTTTAGGGCTAGGACCATCAGGAAAGTCTGCTTGATGGCTTTTTAAGAGGGCAGTTATTTCTTGTACATGCCTTTGATGATCATTTTTAAATTCAGTTAATTTACTGCGATACTCAGCATTATCAACCCGATTAATAGCTGCTTCGTAAGCTTCAACAGCATCATAATCAAGTTCACAAAGCTCATATAAAGCATCATGAAAATGCTCTTGCGTTCCGACTAATGTTGTCATTATCATTCCCTTGTTTATAATTTATTGACATCCATATCGAACCATACCTTAGTAAATCCTTTTTACTTCAAGATAAAGTCCTTTATCATAATATTACAAATTTAATAATTAGCAAGCGATTCTAAGAAATCAAGCTTGCGTATAAATAATAATTATTTTATACACAAGTATTTTGTGAAATAACGCTCGTTTAACGACATAAAAGAGCTTTCGCCTCTTTTATGTCGAACTTACCTTACTATTCTTCGTTGCGAAGTGAAATATCTATCTTCTTTTCAACTGATCTTTTTTCCTTTTGCATCGCTAATTCCATTTGTTGGGCTTCATCAGAAGATAATTCTTTCTTAGCATCTTTAAAAATTTCATTTTCTTCTTCTTCAATATGATGCATTAATGAATCTGCCATTTTTTGAAATAATTTTGCCCATGCAGCCCCATTTAAAGATTTATCTGATAAACGTTCTAACATTTGTTCAACTTCTTCATGCTCCTCTTTAGCATGAGGAATTTCTTCTTTAGTTGCCTCTTCCTTTTTTAGAGGTTTATAAAATACTTTTTCTTCTGCTTTACTATGAATAATAATTTCTTTTTTTAATTGATTAAATAATTCATCTCGTTCCTCAGTAGCATTGGAACCCAAGTTTAATATTTTATTAATTAGGTCTTTGGCAACTCTATGATCTTTTTTCAAATAGGTGAAGATGCTCATTTTATTCTCCTTATACTTCAATAAATTAATTTAAAATTTGAAGTAGTTTCATTACTTAAATGGCACTAATTTTCTAGTAAAAACAACAATTTCTGCTGTTGTATCTCTTTAGTATACACTAATTACCTTGAATTAAAATTTGTTTAAAATTAAATCAATATATGAATTAAGTATAGAAGTAAAATAAGGGAATCAGACAATCAGAAATTAACTTAACCTTAATTAAGGCTAAGTTATCTCAGTTAATATGAATTTAACAATAAAAGATATTTAATATCTTTTATGTCGAACTCACGTTAGTTATTATTGATTTTTCGGAAGATTTAAAGATTCTTCGATATGCTGTAAAGCATCTGCTTTCTTTAGGCCAAAGAAACTAAAAATACGATGATAACCTAATGCTTCTCTTACACCCTGGTCATTTCTTACATCTTGACCTTTTTGAATTGCTTCCTTTAAGGCTGTCTCTATAAGCTTAGCCTTTTTCTCACATCTAATGGCAAAAAAGCTTGTTGAAGCCTTGCGCAACCGTTCAATCTCTTTCTGGACATAGTTAACGCTCATTGAAAAATCCGGAGTATTCTCGTTTGGATTATTTTCTTGGGTCTTAATTGTGTTAGTATCTAACAACGCTTGATGTTGCTTATTTTCGCCTTTTTCTACTGGAATGGAAGTCATTAATTGTTCAGGCTTGCTCCTATTTTCATCCTGTTTAAAATGGGGTGATAACTTAGGGGATGGATGAGACGTGACGTTAATCTTTTCAAGCTCTCTATCTTCATTGGTTGCTTTGGTTGCTGGTGTATTACGGCTATCTTCTACAACTTCTTCATTGTCACTTAGGTCCTCTTCTTCATCGCTAATAGCTTCCTCTTCGTCATTTAGATCATTATAAAATTCATCATCATAAAAGTCATAATCATCCTGTGAGGAAAAATCATCTTCGTCAGATTCTTTTTGAACCTTAGCGCTCCCTTGTTTTAACCACGCTGCTAATCCATCAAACATTGCACTAACGATAAATTTATAATCTTCATCCAATTGATCTAAATCATGCTCTGTAACTTGCTGCAATAATTGATCATGTTGGAGGCGATACTGTTTAATAGTTTCTTGGTAATTTTGTTCTAAAGGAGCGAGAAAATTGGCAGGGAGGTTAAAATTTTCATTAAGCTTAGCTAGCCAATCTAGATCAGATATTGCCAGTCGTAGAAACTCTACACAAATAGGACCGCATGAGACTAGAGGGCCATCATCTTTCTCTTTTTCAGTACTTTGAATAGTATGCGGAGATGATATTATCTTAGCTATTTTAAGACCCTCTTTATCAAGCTTAGCTAACTCTTTGCCTATTCTATCGTTTTTAGATAATCCTACTGGATTAAAGATAATTAAATCGACTTGACCTTCGGTAGTTCTTCTTAAAATACCCGCTATATAATGTGCACTACCTATTTCTGGCTTAACCATAAAAGGAAAATAGCGTTTATGTTGATTCTCTTCTTGCTGAAAATAGTTAATTAATACAGTAAAAAAGTTAACAACATCAATTCTCTCACTATCAAATGAAACATAAGGTGGCAACATTAAATTTTTAATTAATTGATTTGTGCCAGGTACAGGCCTATTTTTTACATCATTAAAATGCTTCCAGAGAAGTCTTTGAGCATCATCTATATGATACCAAGTCTTGAAATCGCGACCGTCTTTTATGAGGGCGCCTTCTTTACGATACCTGAATTCTTTTGATGCTTTTTCAATTGGTCTATCATTCTTAAATAATTCATCGGGTCGAGTTGCCATATAACTGCCTTAATTCATATTTATTGTTAAACAAGCGAGCACAATGATAATTTGTTCTATTTATAAAATAAAACTAATTTCATCTATAATTTAAATGATTTATTAACTTAAGCTAGATTTTGCTAAAATTAAGCTGAATTATGTTATAAACGCGAGTTTCATTCCTATTTTGAGTGCTTTTTATGCTAAAATAGCTCTCTTTAAGAAGAAGTGATCAAGTCATGTCTGATAATTATACGGCTCAAGCAATTGAAGTATTAAGCGGCCTTGAACCAGTACAACGCCGGCCAGGAATGTATACGGATACAACTAGGCCTAATCATTTAGCTCAGGAAGTCATCGATAATAGTGTTGATGAAGTTATTGCTGGTTTCGCCAACAGTATTACAGTTACACTCCATCAAGATAATTCTATCGAAGTTGAAGATAATGGCCGCGGCATGCCGGTTGATCTCCACCCACAACTTGGACTCAGTGGGGTTGAGGTTATTATGACGCGGCTACATGCAGGTGGAAAATTCTCTGATAAAAATTATACTTTTTCAGGTGGATTGCATGGTGTAGGTGTTTCTGTAGTTAACGCTTTATCTGAGCGTGTGGAAGTTACCATTAAACGTAATGGTGTTGTTTATCAAATGTCTTTTGCTAATGGCGAAAAGACACAAGAATTAAATGAAGTAGGCATTGTTAAAAAACGAGATACAGGCACTACAATTCGTTTTTGGCCTAATCCTAAATATTTTGATTCGCCAAAATTTTCAACTAAACAATTAATGCACGTGCTAAGAGCAAAAGCGGTGCTCTGCCCCGGCTTAGCTATGACGTTTGTTAATAGCATAACGCAAGAGAAAACCTTCTGGTGTTTTGAAAAGGGACTTGTTGATTATTTAAAACAATCTTTGCCTACAGACTATTTCCCTGCTGAACCTTTCACCGGTGAATTTGCTAGCGATGATGCTACCGTTGACTGGGCTGTTGCTTGGTCTCCTAATAACTCCTCTTCTGGATTAAATGAAAGTTATGTGAATTTAATTCCAACCATTCAAGGCGGGACTCATGTTAATGGTCTGCGTGCTGGACTATTTGACGCCTTAGCTGCTTTTTGTGATTTACGTAATTTACTGCCTCGGGGTGTAAAATTAGCTGCCGATGATTTATGGGAACCTTGCCACTATATTTTGTCAGTAAAAATGAAAGATCCGCAATTTGCCGGTCAAACAAAAGAGCGACTTAGTTCAAGACAAACAGCAGCTTTCGTATCTGGCGTGATTAAGGATGCTTTTGCTGTATGGCTTAATCATCATCGAAACTTCGGTGAAGCAATCGCTGCATTTGCTATCGAACGTGCGCAAAGGCGACTTAAACAATCTAAGCAAGTCGCTCGTAAGCGTGTAAGCCAAGGTCCGGCTTTACCAGGTAAGCTTGCTGATTGCTTGCAACTTGATTTAAAACAAGCTGAATTGTTTTTAGTTGAAGGAGACTCCGCTGGTGGCTCTGCAAAGCAGGCACGTAATAAAGATTTTCAGGCCATATTACCATTGCGGGGTAAAATACTGAATACTTGGGAAATTGACTCTTCTCATGTTCTAGCTTCACAAGAAATTCATGATATATCTATTGCTATTGGCGTTGATCCGGGCTCTGAAGATATGTCTGGTTTACGATATGGAAAAATTTGTATTTTAGCTGATGCTGATTCAGATGGCGCACACATTGCCACCTTAATTTGTGCACTCTTCTTGCGTCATTTTAAACCACTAGTAAGTGCAGGACATGTTTTTGTTGCTATGCCACCACTTTATCGAATCGATGCTGGCAAGCAAGTTCATTATGCCCTTGATGATGAAGAAAAACAAAAGATTATCGCTAAACTTAATAAATCTAACGCAGGTAAAATTAATGTACAGCGTTTTAAAGGGTTAGGTGAAATGAACCCTATGCAGTTACGTGAAACAACAATGGATCCTAATACGCGGCGCTTAGTTCAGTTAACGCTTGAAGATGAAGACGATTCAATATCTATTATGGACATGATGCTTGCTAAAAAACGAGCTAATGATCGAAAAGCATGGTTAGAAAGTAAAGGAAATTTAGCTGATCCAGCGCTATAAATGCTGGATTAGTTAACAAATTGAACCTAAACAGTCAGTCAACTATTTAACCGCTAGTGATAAAAAGCTAAACAAAAACTACTGTTTCAAAAAAGGGTCGGGCCTGTTGCAAAAGAGGCTTTATAATACGATGGATACTCGCCTCATTGTTGCTTAAATAAGTTTGAGAGCTAATTACAACCAAAATGATCCTAGGTCATCCTCGCGCTGGGCGGGGATCTATTCATAAATTAGCACTGAGGTTAATTTTAGATGGATTCCCGCCTGCGCGGGAAAGACATTCATTATCCATGCAACAATGCCATGCGGGTATGATAGTAATTTTTACAAATATATAAGTACTAGTAAAGTATTCACTCACAAAATTCTGACATGAATAAACTAAAACTTCTTATATTTAAGATAATTAAAATATATAGTGGATAGGAAACAGTCGCCTAAAGTAACACTTTTTTTGTACACTCATTTTATTTTTTGCAACAGAGATGCTAATCCTACTATTATAAAGCCTTATAATTACTTGATGAATGCATTATGTATCTTAGCAGTCTTTTTCTGAGATTTTTAAAAAGATGTTACTTTAAATAACTCTAATGATTAATTATTACCGTGAAAAAGTGGGAAATCTATTTAAAGAGATAGAACATTTATTGGAAAACCTGATTAATATAAAAGAGTCTCTTAAAGCAAATAGCGACAATCAACTCATAAACAGCCTTTAAACTTAAAGTGCTTTACGCGGGGCCGGTCGCCAAAATTATTCGCTTAATATTAGAATGAAATATTCTCAAGAATTTTATCTTCATCTTCAACATCTCAAACAATATAGACACTTAACTGTCAGATTAAGGCTGAACTACTTCACTTTACAAAACGCTATTAGAGTTGTCCAAATCTTCTTGTAAAACCTTTATATAGCGGTAATCTGTTACTTCGATATCTTTATAACTTAGTGAGATTCTGCCTTGTGAATAATCTAATGAATACAATTTTGCTACAATTGATTCAATTTGGTTTGCGTATTCGCGAGCATTATTTTTAAAAACCTTTAAGCCATAACGACTATCCATATAAATGATCAAAGCGCCATAGGAATCACTTAACTGCAATTCAATACTGTCAGACATAATAATTTGAACATCTGGAGGATTTTTAATCAATGCCTTATTTGTATACTCTGTATCCCAACCATGTTCTCTACAGAGCAGTACTGCCGCAGAAATTTTCTCTTTACTATTTAATTCTATATATTTTATAGGACTATCTGCCCCAATTTTAAAAATTGAATGCTTCACAAGTCTGCGTTTATCTTTCGGTAATTCCAATCTACCACACTCTTGCCAAGGAACAGACTTATGATGCTTCTGCATTTCGCCCTTGCTTAAAATGTAAGCCGCATGATGTACAACAGCGGAAGTAACGCCAACTTGCTGAGCAGCCGCTTGAGCAAGTTCTTTTTGCTCTTCTGTATGACTATCTATTAAACTTAAATCCTCGTTTTTCTGATAATTATCAAGAAGTTTCCTCTTTTTCGATTCTTGCTTTTTAGAGTTTAATACTTGCAGTGTATAGAAAGAAAAACTACCTGGAACTAAAATTAAGTTTTCATATTCCTTGACATAACCCTGTAAAATTTTAAGGCATTGATTCTTTTCTTCTTTAGTTACTGAAGAAGTTGTTAATGCATATTCTTGTAAAACAATAATGACTACGTATGAATCACCGAGTGCGACTTTAGCATCATGATTAATCTGCGCTAAATTTTTTCCAATATAATAGGCTTTATCTACTAGTGATAATTTATTAAAATTTAATAAATCAATACCACAAATATAATATTTCATAACAAAACTAACCGAGGTCTATTACATTCTTATTATAGACAAACACCTAATTTTGCCTCTAAATATTAAGTTATCTTTAATTATTAAAAAATATTTACAAACCAGGTTTGACAAAGTGCGCCTTACTAAAGCTTGGTTTAGGACTTATAAATTAATTTTGTTAATAAATAATTTTTACTGCTTCAACAATGGGATTATATTAGAATAATTATCAGTCCATAACATGGTCTTTTGATTAGTAACAAGCTTCCATCCAGCCAGATTTCGCACCACTGTTGCTGCAAATGGCTCATTTGAAGTTAGCAAGACCCATTGCGAACTCAACTGGCCCTTTTTAGGCTCACCTAAGTCATTATTATTAAGCACAATCCAATCCAATTTTTGCCCCATCGCTGTTAAAACGGGTAATAAGTTTAGATGACGATTACTAATGTGCACTAATAAGAGGCCATTTTCAGATAGCGTTTGCTTATAAAGCTGAAACGCTTCATAAGTTAAAAGATGCGTGGGAATTGCATCTGAAGAAAAAGCATCAATCACTAATAAATCTAAGCTAGCTTTAGCCCGTTGCCGTAAAACCAATCGGCCATCTCCTTGAGTAAGGACAGGTTTAGCCGAGCAATTTTGTAAATAAGTAAAAAAGTGTGGATTATTAGCAATGTTAATAACCTGTTCATCGATATCAACCACTTCAACACTGTCAGAAGCCCTGAATTGACAAACCATTGTTCCAGTCCCAAGCCCAATAATCATAGCTCGTAGGCTTGGATATTGTTGTTGTAATAAATGAATAATAGATGCCGGTGGACCATAATAGGACGTTGCACCTAACATAGCAGTGGGGGTATTAAATAATTGAAAGCCGTGTACTGTGCTTTGGCTAATTAAAGCATGACCGTTAGGTATTTTTACAACTTGCTTAATCCCATAAAAGTTACGTTGCTGCGTTAGAATTGGTAAGCGCTTAAACCAAGGGCTAAATATAAAAATAAAGAGGATCAAAATTGATAGGCAAAGGTTTAAGCGGCTTCGAGTCCAGGTAAAGATTATAAATAATGAAAAGATCTCAGCTATGCAATATTTTCTAAGCCAACTTAGCCAAGGGATGTTGGATAATAGGTAAGAGCCAATTAGAAGAGCAACTATAATTATTGGTACTTTATTAAATCCTCTCATTGGTATAGGAAAACATAGAAAGGATAGGGCAAAGACTAAAGGATATTCATAAGGGCCATTAAAAATACGTGGTGCCAATACACCGTTAAACAAACCAGCTAAAACCCCTCCTAAAGCTATGCATAAATAAAAACTGGTTAGCTGAGAAGTGTTAGGGCGGCGGCGTATTAATTCGCCATGACAGAGCAGAGCAATAACAAAAAAGCCAACTAAATGAATAGTAATCAATAAAAGAGAGGATAAATTAGTAGGCCCAATAATAAATGCTAAGATGGGAAAAACAGCAAAAATGAGTGCATTATTTGTTATCCATTGATGAGATACTATAGGTTTTTGTGCGAAAGTAATAATAAAACTTACTAAGTAAAGCGCTAAAGGAACTACCCAGAATAAAGGTGTTGCTGCTATATCAGTTGATATATAAAAAGTTACTCCTAGCATTAAACTACAAGGAACAAAACTATAACCGATCCAGGAAGCCAATTGAGTGAAAGAAATAAAATTTTGTTTAACACTTGTTTTACTGGCGTAAGAAAAAGGGACAATTAGTAAAATAACAGTAAGTAATACAAGATAGATAGTAAAACCTATTCGCCAAAACTTATATTGAATATCTAAGCCAATCCACCATTCAATAAAACCAGGATAACTAATTAGAGCAGCTAAGCTACCAAAGTTACTCGCAACGTATAAAAAATAAGGATCAGCGGCCTTTCTACTTTTTGTGCAACTAAAAGCATATTGCAGTAATGGCGATGCTGAGGCAATCGTTAATAATGGTAAACCTAATTTTACAAATAATTCTTTTAAAATAAATAAATCAGGAGAGTCAGCTAGTTTACTTGCTTCGGGTGTAAAGTCTAAAGGTAGATATAAAAAACTTATTAATGAGGTTGTTAAATAGACTAGCCGCCAATACCAGCGACTACCAAAATAACTCAATACCCAAGCATAACCGTAACCTAACAGCAATATTGCCTGAAAAAACAACATACAGACAGTCCATACAGCTGGCGTCCCGCCATAAATAGGCAGTAGATTTTTGGCAACCATTGGTTGAATTACGAATAATAAGAAAGCACTTAAAAATAAACTTAGAGAAAACAGTAACTGAATCAAAGTAAAATCCGTTTTTAATTCTTAAATCAAACAATCTAAGCTGCTTTTAACGAGCTAACCTTACTGCTTAGAACAGATTGCTTAACTTAATTATTATATGAAAGCTCCCTGCTTCTACAGGGAGAATAATTAAATATTTTGCAATAAATTATTAAGCTTCGAAAGAGGCACTCAACATCCAACGAGCTTTTTCGTGTGCGGCAATTCGATCACTTAATAAAACTACGGTTCCTTCATCTACTTGGTCTTGCGCTATCTTAAGCGATTTATTTAAATCTTTAATTAAGGTGCCATGATCATGCGCTAGTTCCTTTACCATTTCATTTGCTGAGAGACTTGAATTACCATCTTTCACCCGTTTTAATTGATTAAATTCACTAAAACTTGCAGGTGCTTTATGCCCTAATATTAAGATACGTTCTGCAACCTCATCTATCGCTTCTGCAAGTTCTCTATATTGACTCTCAAACAGCTCATGTAATGCTTTGAATTGCGCGCCTTTAACATGCCAATGATAATTTTGAGTTTTTAAATATAAAGCATAGGTATCTGCTAGTAGTATAGAAAGTTGATTAGTAACCTCATCCATATCAAGCTCCTTAGTAATAAATAGTAATAATGAATTTAATCATAGAACAAATAAATGATATTTAAAAATCAATTATTTATATCATAATCATTGGGGTTATTTATAATTAAGATTGAAAAGCTTCATCTAATATCCTTTTCCATATGTTTAAAGAGCAGACGTCTTGCTTTAAGAAACGAGAATGCTATATATAATCTATAATTAATAGCCTGATTGTAAATTAAAATAAGGGTAGGATGATCCAAAGAGATGAGCGTACAAGACTTTCTAAATTAATTGTACCTGGAATCCTTGGTAATATCCTTGAATGGTATGATTTTTCACTATATGGTTATTTTGCTCCTATTATTGCTAAACTTTTTTTCCCTACTTCTGATAAATTATTATCATTACTAGCCACGTTTGGTGTATTTGCAACCGGATTTATAATGCGTCCAATAGGCGCTTTATTGTTCGGTTATTTTGGCGATCGTCATGGCAGGAAAAAAACATTAGCAGCTTCTATTATTTTGATGGCTATACCTACTACCCTAATTGGTTTGTTACCTACCTATCAACAAATTGGCATTTTTGCAGGAATATTATTATTAATATGTCGTTTATTACAAGGATTAGCTGTTGGTGGTGAATTTTGTGGATCTATTGTCTATATTACGGAACATTCTCCAATAAATCGCCGTGGTATGTTCGGAAGTTGGGCTATGTTCAGCGCCTTTGCAGGCTTGTTATTAGGTTCAGGAGTAAGTGCGTTATTTAATACACTTCTTTCTCTTGAGGAGCTTACTAATTGGGGCTGGCGTATTCCATTTCTTGCGGGACTATTACTAGGTGCTGTAGGACTTTATTTTAGGCTGCGTATGCCAGAAACACCCAATTTTGTTACAATCCAGAATAAACAGCAAATATTAGTTAATCCGGTTAATCAAGCTTTCAAGTTTGCTGTACAACCGATGGTAATCTCAGCCGCTCTTGTATTTTTACCAGCAATGAGCTTTTATCTGCTCTTTGTTTATTTACCTTCTTATATGACTGAAATCCTAGGTATGTCATTACGTAGAAGCCTTACGATTAACACTATTAGTATGTTAGGAATTATTCTTGTAATTCCTTGGATAGGCTTATTATCCGATATAATTGGACGCAAACCCGTTCTACTGATAGGCGCTATAGGATTTAGCATTTTTTCCTATCCTTTATTTCTATTGATTCAACATACTACTTTTATCTCTGTATTATTAGCTCAAGTTATTTTTGCCATCTTAGTTAGTTTTGCTTATGCAGCTATTCCTGCCACCTTAGTTGAACTTGTAGGCACGAATATTCGTTATACGGCAATGTCTTTTCCTTACAACCTTTCTAACGCAGTCTTTGGTGGTACAGCGCCTCTAATTGCAACTTATCTTATTGAAAAAACCAATAACCCCCTAGCTCCAAGTTTTTACTTGATATTTGCTGCGATTATAATGTTCTTTGTTGTGCTCTTACTACAAGAAAGTCATAGAAAATCACTTCAATAATGATTCTATCGAAGAATAGAATAGCTAATATAGCTATTGGTGTTGCCACCACAATAGAGTAAAAATCTAGTATAATAGGTCCTTAAACCTTTAATACAGAGCGATATGATGGATGAACAACTTTATACTATCCCAATTCAAGATTTAAATCAGATCAATAATGATAGCCAACAAAACAGTATAAAGGCACTTGAAACTGAAAGAATTATTTACTTTCCTACTTATTATTTTAATTTCCCTCACATCAATAATTTTTTAACAGAAGAAATTTTAGACGGCAATCGGAAAAATATTAGCTTTGATTATCAAACAAAAAATTTAAGTGGGGTTAAAAAGCAAGGAAATAATTCATTTAAATTACAAATTGAATTAAAAGAGTTTATGCAACAATATGCTAATTTCGCAAGAATCTTAGTTAATACACTGTTACCCCAATATCAACCTCATTTACAGTGGGGAAGAACTAGTTATAGGCCTGCGCAAATTTTAGGCCGCTCTATGTCTAAGCGTAAAGATGATACAAGATTACATGTTGATTCCTTTGCTTCTACACCTGTTAATGGCTTAAGAATTTTACGTGTTTTTTGTAATATTAATCCTTTTGGAGAACCTCGCGTTTGGCATTTAGGTGAACCTTTTGAACAAGTAATGCAGCGATTTGCTAAACAAATTCCTCATTACCGAGCTTCAACAGCAAAATTATTAAAGTTCCTTAAAGTAACCAAAACACTACGCTCAGCCTATGATCATTATCAATTACAATTACACGATCGCATGAAATTAGATGATAATTATCAACAGACAGTGAAGAAAACACAAATTGATTTTGCTGCTCAAAGTACCTGGTTGGTCTTTACAGATCAAGTCTCTCATGCTGCATTAAGTGGCCAGTTTTTATTAGAACAAACATTCTATTTACCCGTCTTAGCAATGGCTAAGCCTGATTTATCTCCACTTAAATATTGGGAGCGTGAAAAATCAGCTCAATTGGCAACTTTATGATATTACTTATAAAAGTCACTATTAAGTTTACTTTTTCTCAATAATAGTTTGATAGAATTGCTGATTGCTTGGTGCTGCAGTATGTATATTCTCTGCTACTGTTTCTATCAAACTTAACTGCTCTTTAGCTGATTTATCTTTACTTTTTAATAAGTTATAGATTATCGCTACGCCCTTAGGAACTCGCTTTCTTGTTCCATCTTCAAAGCATATATTTTCTCCGCCTCCGTTAGATATAAAGCTATAATCCTCAACTTTAAACGGAGTTTTTTTAATCAACTCCTCAATAGATTTTAAACGTTCTAAATTTACCTGGTCTGCTTCAATGTTTTCTTTAAGCGATTTTTCTGCCATAAAAAAATTATAAATTAGTTAAACCTATAATTAATTATAATTGCTAGTTAAAAAAAGTAGAAAAAAATAGCTGTTTTTTTGTTAAAAATTTTTAATTAATTTTAATAATTTTAAATTAGAGCTCCTGCATAACTTGTAGATTTTACTTTAGTGCAAGGCGCAAGTGAGCGAGGCGAAGGAGTGTACAAATAAGTACATGACTGAGTCGAGCAAGCTTGCAACGAAGTATAAAGCTTAATAGGTGGCGCTATAAAAGGTAATTTTTTATAAATTTCTTTAACTTAAGCAGGTATGCATTCGTTTTAAATCCACTTTCCTTCATTTCAGGATAATTTATATTGTTTAAATTTAATTCTTAATTTATATTCTCAGTGCACTGTGAATTTATTTTGAGGCGAAAGATATGAAGGTCAATAGTTTATATGGCACCCTAACGCATAAATTAACTCAAGTTCCTAATTTTAAATTAAAAAATGAAATAGTACCTATTAAAGCTATAACGTTAGATAGTAAAAACTATTATCGTCTTGCTCTACCTTCAAACCAATTAGAATTAACAGAAGGCTGGCTACCTGCTGAAGTTCACCTTAGTATTTATGAAGAATTTGATCCTAAAAATCCTGTCTTAGGACCTAGTCACTTCACGGCAATATGGCACAATGGAGAAGGCGAAGCTTATCGATTGCATATCTTTTTAAATGACAATGATATATTAGCTTGTCAACCGTATTGGGACTATATAGAGGAGTCAGGGCAATTTAGTAGAGCAGAGTTACCGGCTGAAATAGAAAGCTTAGTTCAAGTTACCTTACAGCTTGGCTTACCTTATATGCAACAGTTACGCCAAGAACAAGCCCTTATCATTCAGTCACTGGAAGAAGAATGCTCTAAGCATGAACAAGCACTGCAGCAAACATCACTACATTTACCTCAAAGTCAAGAATTATACTTAGAACAGGTTGCAAAAATTATACCTGTCCTTAGCGACTTGTATCAGGTTACAGGCCATATTAAATGGTCTCGATTACAAAATTACTTTAATAAATTCTCAGAAGCTCTTGTTAATCAACCTAGTGCTTCAACAACGATATCTAACGATACATCAGAAAGCTTAAAAGAACCAACAGTGACTCAAACAGGATTAACTCAGCATAGCTTATTTAATTCACCAAAAGCTAAAAAACATAAAGACATGACAGCACCTCAATTCCTCTTTAATGAAATACGTTCGTTACATGAGGTTTTCCACCAATATAAAGAGGATAAAGATAAAATAACTAGTATTGAGAGTATTATTGAAAAGATTTATCTTTTTGATTTCAATAATTGGAATTTATCCTTTAGAGAAATGGAAAAATTAAAGAAAATTGAAACAGAAATTGAAAAAGCGGCCTACTCACTACTACAAAAAGCGCTTATTACTAACGATTTTGAAAAAGCGCGTTCATTACATACTTTCTATTATCTTTTAAATTCAAATATCTATGCGTTTAGCTTAAAGCAGAATAATCACCAATTATTAAACTTTTTAATTAATGAGCTTCATATTCCAATCAATAATTATAAATTTACTATCAATGAAATAAGCTACTCTAACGCGTTAATTTACTGTCTACAGAAGCATACTAAAAATAATAACTTAATAGATTGCTTTGCTGAACTTATCAAGGGAGGAGGCAACTTAATGCAGCCTATTGCCCCAAATAAAGCGCCTTTAGCCTATATTCTATTGTCAACACGCCCTACTCATCCTTTATACCCTGCGTTAGAAAAAACAGCTGACTTAACTATAGAAAATCAAGCATTTTATCAACGACTCATTACAGCAATGAAGACTTATAGAAATCAAGTGACAAACCTAAAAGAATTAAATGATATTGATGAAGCTATTTTTAATTATCAACAAAGGCTGAGTAGTATTAATCTTACCAAACAATTTTTTACTGACCAAAGTCGAACAGCCCTTAAGGAATTATCTAAAACTGCTGCAATCTGCACTTCACCCTCCTTTGTTACTCAATTACAAACAGATAGAGACATAGTAAATAGTGAGCGTGCTCTTAACTTAAGATGGCAAAACCTATTAAAAAAAATTAAGCAAGCTAAGCATTCTCGCCTAAACATGCCTCTAAACTCGTTACTACAGGCTAATTTGAAAGAAATTCAGCAGACTTTATTAGACATCGGTCAAATCAACTGTAGCTTTGAAGAATTAAAAAAAGCAGCACTTAATAATTATCGTCTCCTTTTCAACCTCTGTGATGAACTTGATACGCTTGTCGATATTTCACATGAGTTAAGTGCTAAACCCATGGTTGTAGGGAAAAAAAATAAACAAACTAATAAGCTCCTTAAGATGAAAGAAGAAGTAGAAAGCAGAATACGAGACATTAATAAACAACTACCCTCGAATGTATTAAAAGAATTAAATCTTTCAGGTATTTTTACTGATTTAAAGGATATAGCCCAAAAATTAAAAAATTTAGAAAATGAGCTTACTCTTACCTCGCAAAAACTAGCTGAACTTGGGTTGTTTAATAGTGATAAAGTGAACGCGATTTTAGAAGATTGTAGAAAAAAATTCGGTCTAGACAGTTTAGATCTTGGCAAACTTGAAGATGAGAATGATCCTAATTCATGTCATACGATGTAACTTAATATTTAAATGATAAAATAAAAACCCGCTTTTGGCGGGTTCTTATTTGGGTTGAGAGGAAAGGCTTACATCATACCACCCATGCCGCCCATACCACCCATGCCGCCCATAGCGCCAGCGTCCATAGCACCTGCTGCGTCACCTTTCTTAGGTAAATCAGCAATCATGCACTCTGTAGTAAGCATTAGGCTAGCAATAGATGCAGCATTTTGTAATGCAGTACGGGTTACTTTAGTTGGATCTAAAATACCAAACTCAATCATATCACCGTACTCACCAGTTGCAGCATTAAAGCCAAAGTTATCTTTGCTCTCAGCAACTTTATTCACTACTACAGATGCTTCATAACCTGCGTTAGAAACGATCTGACGTAGAGGTGATTCAATAGCACGACGAAGGATATTAATACCCATATCTTGGTCAGTGTTATCACCTTTTAAACTTTCTAATGCTTTTTGAGCACGGATTAAGGCAACACCACCACCCGCAACGATACCTTCTTCAACAGCTGCGCGAGTTGCATGAAGAGCGTCTTCAACGCGTGCTTTCTTCTCTTTCATTTCAACTTCAGTTGCAGCACCCACTTTAATTACTGCAACACCACCAGCTAATTTAGCAACGCGCTCTTGTAATTTTTCGCGATCGTAATCAGAAGTCGTTTCTTCCATTTGCGCACGAATTTGAGTAATACGCGCATTGATATCTTCAGCTCGACCTTCACCGTCAATAATGGTAGTATTTTCTTTAGTCACTACAATACGTTTTGCAGTACCTAAGTCCTCTAAATTAGCACCTTCTAAGCTCTTACCAATTTCTTCAGAAATAACTTGAGCGTTAGTTAAAATAGCAATATCTTGCAACATTGCTTTACGACGATCACCAAATCCAGGCGCTTTTACAGCACATACTTTAACGATACCGCGCATATTGTTAACAACTAATGTTGCTAATGCTTCACCTTCAACATCTTCAGCGATAATTAATAAAGGACGGCCAGATTTCGCAACGCTTTCTAAGACAGTTAACATATCGCGAATAGTAGAAATTTTCTTATCAACTAATAAAATGTATGGATGCTCAAGCTCAGCACTCATATTTTGTTGATTATTAATGAAGTATGGAGAGATATAACCACGATCAAACTGCATACCTTCAACAACAGACAGTTCATTTTCAAGGCTGTTACCATCTTCAACAGTAATGACGCCTTCTTTTCCTACTTTTTCCATTGCTTCAGCAATAATTGCGCCAATTGCTTCGTCAGAATTTGCAGAAATAGTACCTACTTGCGCAATTGCTTTGCTATCTTTGCAAGGTTTAGACATAGAGTGTAATTGCTTAGTAATAGCAGTCACTGCTTTATCAATACCACGCTTTAAATCCATTGGATTCATACCAGCAGCAACAGCTTTATGGCCTTCAACCATAATTGAACAAGCAAGCACTGTAGCAGTAGTTGTACCGTCACCTGCTGCATCAGAAGTTTTAGAAGCAACTTCTTTTAACATTTGAGCGCCCATGTTTTCAAAGCGTTCTTCAAATTCGATTTCTTTTGCAACTGACACACCGTCTTTAGTAATAGTAGGTGCACCGAAAGAGCGCTCGATAACAACATTTCGACCGCGTGGGCCCATAGTTACACGTACAGCATCAGCTAACCCATTTGCACCAGCAAGGATTTTCTGACGTGCTGAGTCACCAAAACGTAATTCTTTAGCCATTTAAGTCTCCTTTAATTCGTTTGCTTACTTCTCAATTACACCGAAGATATCATCTTCACGCATAACGACTAATTCTTCACCATCTACTTTTACTTCTGTACCGGAGTACTTACCAAACAGAACAATATCATCAACTTTAACAGCTAATGCCCGTACATCACCATTATCTAAGTTTTTACCTGCACCAACCGCAATGACTTTTCCACGCATAGGTTTTTCAGTAGCGCTATCGGGAATGACAATACCACCAGCTGTGGTACGTTCTTCTTCCAGACGACGAACAACTACTCGATCGTGCAAAGGACGAATTTTCATACTTCTCTCTCCTGATTGGTTAATCACCTATAATTTTCAGATTGCTCTGACCTTTTGGTAATCCATGTAAAGTATGAATTACCGATGACTGCCATATGGGGACAAGTACAATTATTTCAAGGGGAGGAAGTAAAAAAATTTTGGTTTTTTTAGCGCTCGCACTACAATGAAAAACTGTATAGTAATCCTTATAGTAATCCTTCAGAGGTATTCATGAAAAAATGGCTTTTATTCTCATTAAGCTGCCTATTTTCTATTCTTTGCTTTGCAGAGCCTCTGCCTGTAGAAGATATCTTTCAGGTGCACGTTAGCCGACTTAATCCTAACCAGTTTTTAATTAAATGGGACATTAAAGATGGTTATTTTTTATATAGAGATCGTATTAGCATTAATGTACCAGATAATAGTAATGTTCAAGTAGGTGATATTCCCTTTCCACCCACCTTAACTAAAACAGATCTGCAAGGAAGAACTTATACAATTTATCGTAATCAACTAAATCTTCCTATTGGTGTTTTAGGTAAAGAACCTGGTGAAACACTCATTGATTTACATTATCAAGGCTGCGCAGATGATGGTTTTTGCTATCCACCTCAAACCAAGCAAATAAAATTAGCGATTGCTAACGATTTGTCTTTAAGTAGTGCTGAGTTATTTCAAGACCAGCGCTTGAAAGATGATAACCCTACAGTTAACGGTGCAAATGATACCAATATAGACTCTGTTTTCCGCAATCATAATCTATTTGTGACATTCCTCATTTTTTTCGGCTTTGGATTATTACTATCCTTTACACCTTGTATTTTACCTATGATACCTGTTCTATCTGGAATCATTGTCGGCCATAGTAAAAATATAACAACTGGGAAAGCATTTCTCTTATCGTTAAGTTACGTATTAAGTATGTCGGTAACTTACGCAATAGTAGGCGCACTAGTTTCCTTATTAGGAAGTAACCTTCAAATTATTATGCAAGCGCCATGGGCAATTGGTTTATTTAGTTTTCTTTTTGTTTTATTGTCACTATCTATGTTTGGCTTTTTTGAGCTGAAATTACCTGTTGCATGGCAAGCTAAATTAGCCCAATTAAACCGCCGCCAAACGAGCGGACATTATTTAAGCGCAGCCATTATGGGCTGCCTATCTACTTTAATATTATCGCCTTGTGTGACAGCGCCTCTTATTGGTGTTTTGGGTTACATCGCTAATACGGGTAACGTTATTTTAGGCAGTTTAAGTTTATTTTTCTTAAGTCTTGGAATGGGAACACCCCTCATTCTAATTGGAACTTCTGCCGGACGCTGGTTACCTAAAGCTGGCCAGTGGATGAACACAGTTAAGTCTTTTTTTGGTGTCTTATTGCTTGGTGTTGCTATTTATCTTTTAAGTCGCATTTTGCCTGGTATCATAAGTATGATTCTATGGGCAGCTTTATTTATTTTCTCCGGTATCTATTTAGGCGCCTTAGTACGTGCTTCCACCAGTTATACAAAATTTTGTCAGGGATTAGGTATAATCCTTCTCGTTTATGGATTATTGATTTTAGTGGGTGCGAGCATGGGAGGAACTAATCCCTTACAACCCTTAGCACACTGGTCTCAAACAAAACACAACAATAATATTGGTTATCAACCTGTTAAATCAATTAACGAAGTCGAGCAAGCAATTGCAAATGCCCAAGGCAAACCAATTATACTAGATTTTTATGCTGATTGGTGTCTAACCTGTAAATCTATTGAGACCCATATTCTCCAGAATCCAGAAGTTAAAGCACTTTTAAAAAATTTTGTTATTTTAAGGGCAGATATTACTGCCAATAATACAGCTGATCAGGCCTTGTTGCGTAAATATAATGTTGTTGCACCGCCTACCTTTTTATTTTTCAATAAAAAAGGAGATGAGCTAGAGCATTCTCGTTTAGTCGGTGAATTTAACGCTCAAACATTTATTAAACGCTTACAAAGCGTACAAGCTCAAGCTTAAAGTAATCCCACTACTGCGGAACTTCAGTCTCCGTAGTTGTACCTGGTTGAATAACTGTCGTTTCAGGCGGTAGTGCCTCTTGCGGTGGCATTTGTTCAGGCTCTACAGGAACGTCGGCGGGAGCAGGAGCTACTTCCTCAAGACTAGGTTGGATTATAACCTCTTGAGGCTCTACTACAGTGGCCGGTTGAGTTTCATCTGGGACAACAGTTTCAGCAGGAACAGTTGTCGTTGTCTCATCGACTGGTGGCTGGGTCACTTCTTGTTCTGGCTGAACAGTAGGTTCCTCAGAAGTTGTTGGATTAGCCTGGCTAGTATCAGGCTCAGTGCCCTCCGGTTGCTGAATTACTTCAGGTTGTGTTGTCTGCTCCTCAGGGCTTGTTACAGGCTCTTGTATTATTTCTTGAGGTTCTGAATTATTTGGCTGCTGTACATCAGCTGGCGCTACTTCAGGTTGTGTAACTTCAGGCTGTGGAGGAGTTGATTCATTACTACCTGGAGCCGTGATTGTTTCAGGTTGTGGCGCAGTAGGTTGATTAGTTACATCGGCCGGAGGGATTGTTGTTGGCTGTAGCGCGTCAGGTTGGTTAACATCCTGACCGCTTTCCTCTGGCTGTTTAGCAGGCTCTGTAACTTCAGGCTGAGCATTTATTGGTTTTGGTTCTTCCTCAGGACTAATAACCTTAACTTCATTATTATCCGACTGCTGCGTTGCCTCTTTGGCCGGTTGTAACTGTTGCGCTTCTTCAACAGTTAGAGGTTTACCTGGATCTTTATTTAATAGTTTTTGCTCCTCGGCAAATGGTGCTGGCGGTGCTGGTGGTGGCGTTAGAGCAACAGCAGGTTGGTTTTCAATAGCAGCTGCCGGTTGTGCCGTCTTCTCATCAGCACCACCACCCAATAAACTTATAGGCTTAGGAGCAACTGCTGCAATGGGTGTTTTTGGTGCGTCAATAACGGTTTTAGTAGGGATATTAACCAAAGATTGACTAACAGGTTGAGAAGAAACAAAAGTTTGAACTGGTACTGCCGTGACAGCATTATTAATATTAATATTTTGATAATTAATGACTGTAGTAGGATTGTTATAAATATTTGTTAAGTAATTCTGATTTATATAAGTATTACCTAGATTAAGCTGTGTAAAATAGTTTCGACTAACAGGATAAGGTGGAATATAGACCTCACCAGGCGCTAGTGGAAACCAGGCAATACCACGTCTACCTGCAGGCAAACTAAGATAATTTCTACCGCCTACAAAAGCAACAAGAGCAGGCGCATAAATAGGTTCAATATTGGCAGGGCCTGGAACCCAAACCCATCTTCTTTCTACGAAAGCCCAGCGACCGTAATGAAAGGGCGCAAATCCCCAAGGCTGGTCATCGACCCAAGTCCAGCCCCAATAGCGAACCCAAGTCCACTGGCCTACTCGATAAGGTGCCCAATTAGAACTTACCTCATTAGGAACCCAAGCTCGACCATATTTTTTAGTAACAATCCATTTGCCATGATAGTTAAGATCTTCATAGCCAATCATAGATTGAGAGACATAAGTAGTAGTTATCTTTATTAGGCGCTCATCACGTGCTAAGCTCCACCGATCAAAGCTATCAGTTGGGCCAATCGTCACACATTGGAAACGCTGTAAATTGACACCCCAGAATTTACAACTACGACCTAAATTTAACTTATAAGCCCTTTTTTGCCCATAAACAATAGCACCTCCTTTACGTACAGTAACGGTAGTTAGCTGTTTATTTACATCAATACGATAATAGCCAGGTTGTCGAATCACCAGCGCTAAGTTTGGTGTGTCAATTTCATAAAATTGTTGGGGCCTAACCTGGCGTATGCTTAAAACTAAAGTACCTTGAGTAAGCTTAAATTGGGCAACTTTATTATTAAGATTTAATATCTTCATATAAGTCTTTGGGCCCTGTCTAAGCACGCTTAAACCAAGTTGGAGCTCAGCTTTAGAATCTAAATCTGTCCATAGACTATCACCTAGAATAAGAGGCCTATTTAATCTAGCTTTTACCCACTGATTTGCACCAGCAGGAAGAAAACTCACTACATTATCAACAAAGCTAATACGAGCAACACGATTAGGTGGATCAGCGAAAGCGATATTAGTCACAGACAGGGCAATTAAAATAAAAAAGGAATATAAAAATGGCCATCTTTGTATATTTACTTTCATAAGCTAGATCCTTATATGAAATAACTTAAACTTACTTTTTAATGTCCTTAAGTTATTTTTATAGTTTGGGACTAGTCAAATGAATTAATTTATAATCCTAAGTTATTGTTTTATTTTAAATAATAATTCTATACTGATAGGGTAATTTAGATTAATCATTTAAATTAATATTTTCCTTAAAAAGGTATTTTTTGATTAAATTTTATACTTAATATTAGTAAGTATGGCCTCAATTTTACTTTTTTTCACTAGGTTGTAGTGAGATATTTAAAAACTCGACATTTAATTAAAAATATCAAAATGATTAAATTTCCAATTTAAGCGGCTGAAAATTGCTTGATGAATTCACGCTCTTATGATGTACTTACTAGCCAGACAATTTCCATTGTCATTTATCAGCCTGCTTTGTTTCAGGGCCATACCCAAGATGGATACTCGCCTACGCGAGTAGGCATTGTTGCGTGGATAATGAATGTCTTTCCCGCGCAGGCGTGAATCCATCTAAAAATTAACCTTAGTGCTAATTGATGAATAGATCCCCGCCTGCGCGGGGATGACATAGGATTTGCGGGGATGACATAGAATTTGCGGGAATGACATAGAATTCTTGGGATGATATAGGATCATCTTGGTTATTATTAACTCTCAAACTTATTTATGCAACAATGCCACGCGGGTACGATAAAGAATAAAAAGTAGCTATGACAATTTTTTATATTTAAGAGAAAAATAATTTAGCAAAATAGACATCTTTAAGCTAAAAAAGATATAATTATTCACTTTTTTTACAAGAAGCCCTTTTAGTATAGGCATTTATAGAGCTATTGAGTTAGATGAATCATAAAGTAGGTTTTGTTAGTCTTGGTTGTCCTAAAGCATTAGTCGACTCTGAAAGAATTATTACGCAACTGCGAGCACAAGGCTATGAATTAGTCTCTACTTATCAGGATGCTGGTGTCGTTGTTATTAACACTTGCGGATTTATTGATGCCGCAGTTACTGAATCACTTGAGACCATTAAAGAAGCGATGGCTGAAAATGGCCGTGTTATTGTCACAGGTTGCTTAGGTGCTAAAGCTGAGATAATCCGACAAGCTTGTCCAGATGTACTTCATATTAGTGGTGCCCATGCTTATGAAGAAGTGGTCAGTGCTGTACATCAGCATTTACCGCCACCTAAAAATCCTTTTACCCAGCTTATACCGCCGCAAGGTATTAAGCTTACACCCAGACATTATGCTTACTTAAAAATTTCCGAAGGCTGTAATCAAAAATGTACTTTTTGTATTATTCCTACAATGCGCGGTAAACTGCAAAGTTATTCTTTAACGCAGATACTTACTGAAGCTAAACGACTTAAAGAAGCAGGTGTAAAAGAAATCTTAGTCATTTCGCAAGACACGAGTGCTTATGGGGTAGATACTCGCTATCAACCTATAGAATGGCAAGGTAAGCAATTAAATACTCGCTTTTATGATTTGTGCCAACAACTTGGCGAGCTTGGTATTTGGATTCGCCTACATTATGTTTATCCCTATCCACATGTGGATGAGATTATTCCACTGATGCGTGATGGCTTTATTTTACCTTATCTAGATATTCCCCTTCAGCATGCTAATGCACGTATATTAAAAGCAATGAAACGTCCTGCTAATCGAGAAAATACGCTATCACGTATTAATAATTGGCGTGCAATCTGTCCTGAAATTACTTTACGCTCTACATTTATCGTTGGTTTTCCAGGTGAAACAGAAGAAGAATTTGAGGAATTATTAGATTTTCTTAAATTGGCCAAACTTGATCGGGTTGGTTGTTTTAAATATTCACCCGTTGAAGGTGCAAAAGCAAATGAATTAGCCTCGCCTATTCCAGAGGAGATAAAGGAAGAACGTTATCATCGTTTTATGCAAGTTCAAGCTGAAATCAGTTATCAAAAATTAAGAGAAAAAATTGGCTCGCGTCAAACAGTTCTGATTGATGAAATTACACCCGAACATATCATTGCCAGAAGTAAAAGTGATGCACCTGAAATAGATGGCTTGGTATATTTACCTCCTAATGAAAAATTAACTATTGGTAGTTTTGTGAATGCTAACATTGTCGATAGCGATGATTATGATTTGTATGGGGAGGTTGTGTAATCCTGTATGAGATAACTACATGTAGCAAACGTAGTTTCACTTCACCTAGGCTACTTTATAGTAATTTAGTTTTTTTAAATGAATGGCTCTAATGAAAGTTAATAATAGATAAAACTTCCTTACATTTATCTTGGTAATTTATAACTTTAGAAGAAGCTAGAATATTTTGATGTAATACTTTGTGGTAGAGCTTGTAAGCACTAGTAAGTATTTTAAATGCGTCAGCTTCAATCACTTTATATTCAGCTAATTTTTTAATTAGGCTTAAGGTATGAGTATAACGACTTAATTCTTGAATTGGATTTGCAAGAACTAAAAATTGGACAAAAAACTCCAGATCAATTAAGCCACCTGGCGTATATTTAATCTCATCCTCTCCTTTAAAGTAACGATTTATCTTTTGGCGCATAGCTTTTATCTCATTAAAGACCCATTCCCTTGGTCGTTCGATCGATAATGTACTCTGCTTTAGCTTCTTAAATAGAGAGTGGATATTAGTATTACCAACAATAACGCGCGCACGAATTAATGCTTGGTGTTCCCAAAGCCAAGCTTGGTTTTGTTGATAGTCAATAAATGATTTTATGGCGCTCACTAAAAGTCCTGCTTCACCTGAGGGCCTTAAGCGAGTATCTACTTTATAGAGAAGACCTGATTGTGAACGTGTTGTTAACATATGCAAAATCTTCTGAGTAAGCCGCGTGACTAAACTTTCTTCTTGCGATTGATTATCATAAATAAAGACTAAATCTAGGTCAGAATTATAATTCATCTCCTGACTTCCTAATTTACCATAGGCAATAATAGCAAAATGCGATTTAATATCACGAATTTGTGGATAACGTTTAGCTAAATCTATAAAAGCTAATTTAACAACTTGTTCAACAATGACCTCAGCTACTATTGATAAGAAACGCGCACTTTGCAAGGCGCTAACTTCGCCCTGCTGCTCAGCTCGCGCAATCAACAACCAATTAGTCAGCTTAAATTGCCTTAATATTTCTTCTTGCAACTCAAGATCATTACTTTCTAACAGTTGTTTTTGCAATTGCTCTTGTAATTGTTTAAGTGAGGATGGCTGCCACTTTTGTGCTTGGTCTAATAAAATTTCTAACAAAAATGGATGATTTACCAGTAAGGATGTAATAAAAGCACTATTATTAAACCAGATAAATAACTCTCTTAAAGCTTGTGGATTTTCAGTAAATAAAGTTATATAAGCACTGCGAGTTACTATATTTTCTAGTAAATGAATCACGTTAAGCAATACTTCTTCAGTATTTGCTACATTAGCAAGCTCCCTTAAAAGTAGGGTCATAAAACGGTCAAGCCTTAACCGGGCTGCTTGATTAAGTCGGCGACAACGAGGACTGTGCCTAAAATTAGATAATAATTGATAACAACGCTCTGCATCTTGGTAGCCTAAACTAGCTAGAAGATTAATAGCCATTGTACTTTCAGCATGACCTTGCCAAACATTGTTTAACTGAGAATCCAATAGCTTGTTACTGTCATCGTAATCAATTGCTTGCCTTAACATAGAAAGAAATAGATGACGAATAATCTTTCTAAAGCGCTGCACTACTTTTAATAAAGAATCCCAGCTTACAAAACCCATAGCTAACGCTATTTTCGCTTGCTTAATAGGCTCTGTAGGTAGTACATGTATTTGCTGATCATTTTCACTTTGCAAGCAATTTTCTAACTTTCTTAAAAAAAGATAAGCTTGCTTTAAAACATCTGCTCTCGAGAAAAGTCTCTCTTCTTTTAATACCAAAAGTGCTTTTACAAGGTTAGTTCGTTGTAATCTGGGTAAACGCCCGCCCCGAATCAATTGAATACTCTGGACAATAAATTCAACTTCTCGAATGCCACCAAAACCCCTTTTTATATCATCTAAATTGGGATTTAACTGCACTTCACGTTCGATCATGGCTTTCATACTTCGTAGTGATTCTATAATACTAAAATCGATATAACGCCTGTAGACGAAAGGGATAATTAATCTTTGAAACCATTGGGCGCGTAAAGCTGGGGAGCCACTTATTAAGCGTGCTTTTACCATAGCATAACGCTCCCAGTCCCGGCCCTGCTCTTGATAATAAGTCTCCATAGCGGCTAAAGAGGAGACTAACGCACCGCTCTCACCATTAGGTCTTAGCCTTAAATCCACCCGAAAAACAAAGCCATCTTCAGTTACATTCTGCATTAATTGGATAAATAACTGGACTACTTTAGTAAAAAAATACTGATTATCAACTTGATACTCTCCCATGGTATAACCAGATGCGGAAAAGGCTATGATGAGATCTATATCAGATGAATAATTTAATTCCTGACCACCTAGTTTACCCATTGCTAAAACATAAAGTTCAACTGGGTTTCCTACCTCGTCTTCTGGATAACCATAACGAAGAATCATTTCTTGCTTACAATAATTTAAGGTAAAAATGATTAAAGCATCAGCACAGTCTGACCAAGATGCCATTGTTTCTTCAGTACTTGCTAAACCACCTAGCTCGCGTAATAGATGTCTTAGAAAATGATAATGTCTAAAATTACGAATAAATTTACTAATTTGCTGGCTTGTTTTAGTATGTATTTGCTGCAAAGAATTTGTATAATCATAGAAATTAAGCTGTTTTTGCCAATCGTCTTCTGTAAGTAAATGCTGTAAAGTTTCAATTTGCTTACAGGCATAGTTACTCACTGATAACAGGATTTTTACAGTTTCACGCAACGGATGTTCTAAATTAGAAAAATATTTATCAAATAATACGTGATTAGATTGTAAAATTTTAGGAATAGTTAACACACTTAACTCTTAAATTTTTAATAGTTAATTCTAACTAATCATAGTCAAGCTTGCAGCAGAAATTAAAGTGAATCTTGAAATTTTTGGTAAACTGTCAGTACTTACAAAAAAACCAAGGTCGAGGTAAAAAATGTTTTTAATGAGGAAGTTTAGATAACGTAGGACCGAATTAAAAACATTTTTTAACAAAGAGATTGGCTTTTTTCGTAAATACTGATCTAAATTTTTAGTGCCAATAGCTGATTAAAGCTATACTGTTAAAAATTAACAAAGGTAATTATTATGAAAAGGATTTTACTTTTTACACTACTATTATGTGTTAATTTTTTTACTTTTGCGCAAGAAACTACACCTATACGGGTAGGCGTTGATAATTTTTATCCTCCGTATGTCATGCGAGCTGGCAATAATCAAGTTTTTGGTTTTGATATATCAGTTATGGATAATGTTTGTCAGTTAATCAATAGAAAGTGCATCTATTATCCAATGCCTTTTACAAACTTATTAAGCAAAGTTGGAAATGGTGAATTAGATGCTGCAATTGGCGCGATTACGATAACGCCCGAACGAGCAGCACATGTATCTTTTTCTAAGCCTTATTTAACAAGCCAAGCTCGCTTTTTGAGCAATAAGAATATTAAGCCCGCTTCGTTTAACCTGGCTACCTTAAAAAGATACAATATTGGTGTTGTTAGAGGAACAGTATTTCCTCAATTACTCAATTCACTAGGTGTCGCCAATTCCCAAATCACCTTATATGATAGATTCGATTTTATGATTGATTCCTTAGGCGATGAGGAGATAGATATAGCTGTTATGGATAATGCGAGCGCACTCCACTGGCAACAACAGTCATCAGGAGTCTTAATAGCCCTAGGTGAGCCTTTTAAGTATGGTTATGGTATAGCAATTGCTATTAATCGCAATAAGACAGATTTACTTGGCGAAATTAATAGTGCATTAGAAAAATACTTAAAAGGATCAAATTATAAGAAAAATTATGATAAGTATTTACACCATTTTTGAAGAATTATAAATAACTTTTTAGTGCTGAAATCATAATTAACTTCCCTGTTAAGGGATTTACAGCACTAAACAGCTATTTCTCAAAACATAAAAGTAAAATGACATTAATTCATATTTTTAATGTAGAGTTTGTCCATTTACTAAACAACGAGTAATAACCTTTCTAGTTACAAAATCACCTTGTACTTCACCATACACTGTTTTAAAGTGCTCAGCTAACATAATTACCCAATTAGACAGCCTAAAATTCATTCGTTTTTCTTCAGGGTTAACAAACAGCTCAAATAAACCTAATGATTCACTATTATTTTGGCTGGCGTATTCTTCCATAATTTGCTCTGCTACATAAATGTCTTTTTCTTTGGTTGGCCAATTTTTATTCATAACCCCCCCTTCTCTCTTCTGTAGGCCATTTTATTCTAAACGTTATTTAAATTGGGGCAAATAGCTAAATTACAAGTAGGAAAGAAGCTATTGGCAAATTTTCGTTAAAAATAACGATATATTTTCTTACCTAACTCTAGCTCAACGTAAAAAGGTTTATTTCGTTATAAAAATATAAACTTTAAGTTAATTAGATATTCTGATCAAGATATCCCAATTTATGCATTATAAGCATTATACCTCTGATACAAAAACTGATTATAGAAAGCCTGCTTTCTTGATTTTAAACTGTGGCACATTATTATCTAAATAAATTTAATCAGTAGCCAGCCAAGTTCAATTGCTTATATTGAGCTGATATTATACTAACGTTCATTAAATGAACAAATTTAAACTATACTACCTTTATTAGCATTAGCATTGGTAGAGGATGGCTTTATGAAAGGCAGGAATGAGAATCAAAGTAAAAAAAATGATAGTGATGATGAAGATAAGTTTATAGAGATGAAAGAATTTTCGTCTAAACAATCTAAAAATAAGCAATTCGATGAAGATTCTGAGCAATCTGAAAGTAAGAAGACTGATGAACATCCTGACCAAGCAGGAAATTACTTTAAGCACTTACCTAATGAAGTTCTTCTCCATATTCTAAGTTTTATAAGATCAGAAAACCGTAAGGAAACTCTAAGAGATTTAAAAGCAGTCAGTGAGACAGATAAGCAGTTTCATCAAGTTAGTCAGGAACTTCTAGAAAAAGAAGCAGAAGTTTACTTACCTAATCCAGTTTATAACGAAGAAGGATTAGCTCCTAACTTCACTGATAAACAATCTTTATTAGATTCTATTGCAGCATTTAAAGTAAATGAGAACCGTTATTACGATAAAAAGTATCATTTAAAATTTTATAAAAGTCCTGAAGAAGCTAGAAACGCGCCAGATATGCATAAACGGAAAACGCCTAAAGAAATTCTTATTTTTTATAAAGGCGAACTTATTGGTTTTTTTGATTCAGAAGGCAAGAGAAAAACCTTCTTAACGCCTTTAGAAGAAGCAAAAGAGTGTTTAATTCAGATAGGAAAATTCAGTATGGATGAGTTACGAAACAATGGCTATCCTGTCCCTATTAACCCGACTAATAAGCCTGCGGAACTTGATAAATTACGAAAAGAGGCTGCGGCACAATTTGTTGAATATCGACTCTCAAAAATACTCACTTCTGTCGATCAAATTAGGCAACTTAAACAGATGCTAAGCGAAGATGCAAAAAACGAGTTTAAGTATATTAAAAAGAATACGGGTCTTTCCTTACCGTTTATTAGTGATGGATATAATGATAATAAATTCTGGAATAGGATTATGGTTAAGTTGGATGAGCTTGTTAAAAGCCTACCTGAGCAAGTAAATGATTCTGAAAAAGCAACATCGGCACCACCGCCACACTTTCCTTAACCCTTATGATACTAAGTATGAATAATGCTTATATTGAATATAAATTGTTTTAAATTAATGTAAGTTCAGCATAAAAGATTTAATAAATCTCTTATATCCAGCTCATGTTAATTTACTGCTCTAACGATCGTTTTACCCTTAATTCATATTTAGGTTTACTAAGCGTAGGCTCCTGCCAAAGTGTAACTAATAAAACCATTATAATTGGGCCTAAAAATAGGCCTAATAACCCAAGGGTCTCTACACCACCTAAAATGCCAAATAATACCGCTAAAAATGGAAGTTTAATGGCACCGCCAATTAAAACAGGCTTTATAAAATGATCTGCTACAAACATCACTATTGTACCCCAAACCACAACGACGATAGCGGCAATTAAACCACCGGAGGATAATAAAACCAACGCAACAATAATAAATACAATAGGAACTACAAAAGGTATCATGGCAGCAAAGGCGGTAATAAAGCCGATTAAAGTTGGTGCAGGTAAACCAACAAGCATATAGCAAAATCCCATTAATACACCAACACCTAAACCGACAACAACTGTACCGTTAACAACTGAGCGTAAAGCAGAAGGAAGGCGATCAGCGTAACGATACCAGCGATTACCTAGACAAAATTTTCCTACTTCATTAATTTGGGCATGTAACTTCTCACCATCTCGATAAAAGAAAAATAAGGTAAGCATGGTAAAACCAACTTGAAAACTACGGTGAGCTAAATTTATGCCAATTTGTTTTATATAATAACTAGCGGGTGTCAATGACAAATGCATATTAGATAACAGACTCCGTACGTTGCCTGGCTGGCCTACATTATTATTCCAATAATTAACTAATTCATTGCTTATAACAGGAAATTGTCTAAGAAAATTAGGGGCTTCACCGCCATCGCGATTAATAACTTGTAAATAATTAATAAAAAGCTGTAATTCCTTTACAAGCAGTCCAATTAACCAACTTAAAGGTAATAAAAATAATAAGCTTAATATTGTTGTAAATAATAAGGCAGATAAATTATCATGATTGCCGAAAAAGGTACGCCAACGTTGATATAAGGGATATGTGGCTATCACAATGATACCAGCCCAAATGATTGAAGGTATAAAACGATGAATGATAAATAGACTTAACGCAATAATACCTAAAGTTAAGCCAATATTAATAAGTTCTCTATGATTTTCGTTCATAGGCCAAAAATCCAAACTAAACTTCTTAAAGTAAGCCATGCCAGAACTGCAGCTAATATGTCATCAAGCATTACACCTAACCCACCTTGTACTTGTTTGTCAATTAATAAAATAGGAAACGGCTTCCATATATCAAATAGACGAAACAGAATAAAACCTGATAGCATCCAAAAAAAGCCTATGGGTGCACCAGCCATGGTTAAAAGATAACCTACAACTTCATCCCATACAATACCGCTATAATCGTGCACTCCTAAATCGTTAGCAACTTTACCACTGACATAAATCCCAAGAATAAAAAATAAAAATGTAATAAATAAATAAATAGGAAGCGAATAAGTATTAATTAAGAGATACACTGGTATAGCAGCAAGCGTTCCCCAAGTGCCAGGGGCAATGGGTAACAATCCACTCCCAAACCCAAAGGCAACAAAATAAACTGGATCCTGCCATACTCGTAACGAAAGCCTGTTTACGCTCATATTTTCTTCCTAAAAGTGACTATAACCGCGAGAACTTATTGTTTTTGTTTGTCCGTTATAAACGCCTCGCAGCCCTTTTTCATTTTCTATCATACCAATTTGATGACAATTTAATTTATATTTTTTTAAAGCTTGCAGAAAATCATGATGTCGAGTAGCTGGTATGGTAAAACATAATTCATAATCATCCCCACCTTGCAAGGCAATATCAATTGCTTTTTGTCCTTGATATTTCTTTACTAACGGATGAATAGGAATAGAGGGTAAATCTAAGTACGCACCGACATTACTTTCTTCACAAATATGAAAAAGATCACCACTTAAGCCATCCGAAATATCAATCGCTGATGTGGCAAAAGCTCGTAGTAAAGGAAGTAAATCCACCCTAGGAGTAGGATATTGTAATTTCTTTAATAATTGGGCGAAATCTTCAGAATCTATCTGATCAGATTGAGTTAAAAATTTAACAGCTTGCGCTGCCGCACCTAATTCACCTGATACCCAAATTTCATCACCTGGCTTTGCACCTGAACGTCTAACCGCTTTGCCAATAGGCGCTAAGCCATGTATTGTTAATGTCATGCTTAATGGGCCTCGGGTCATATCACCTCCGATTAAAGCAATATTATATCCCTTTAAAGCAGCATGTAATCCTTCAGCAAAACGTTCTATCCATTTTAAATCTAAAGTAGGTAATGTTAATGCAAGCGACATCCAACATGGCTCTGCAGCCATAGCAGCTATATCACTGATATTGACCATCACGGCTTTCCAAGCAATGGCATAAGGATCCCAGCTACTTAAAAAATGAACTTCAGCAACTAAGGTATCAGTGCTGACTAACAAGTGATGGCCTACCGGCATTTTTAAGCACGCAGCATCATCACCAATTCCAAAGACAACATCTTGGCGAGTGAATGCTGGTTTTTTAAAAAATGAATTAATTAATTCAAACTCATTCATGATTTCAAATTAATTTCAGCACTACGTACTTGCTTAGCTAATTTATTAAGCACCCCATTTACAAATCGATGGCCATCTTGAGCCCCATACTCTTTAGCTAACGAAACTGCCTCATCAAGAACAACACGATAAGGGATTTCTGGACAAAACATTAACTCATAAGCGCTTAATCGTAAAATAGTCAATTCTATGGGATTTAAATGACTAATCGGAATATCCAAGAATGGCGAAAAGCTTTCTTCAATCACTTGTAAGGATTTAGGAATACTATATAAAAGACGACAAAAATAGTCAGAATCAACTTTATCCATGTTGTTTGTAATACGAAATTGCGCTTCAATTTCTGAAAGCTCATGCCCTGACATCAACCATTGATATAAAGCTTGCAATACAAGTCTTCGTGCACGACGTTTACCACGGATAGCGTGTTTCTCCACCATTACCTCTTAATCATCTTTCATTTCATCAATTGCTTGTCTAAAGTCACTTATGTCTTTAAATCGTTTATAAACAGATGCAAAACGTACGTAAGCAACATGATCAAGATTATATAACTGTTTCATGACCAGCTCTCCGACTAAACTAGCCTCTATTTCACGTTCACCTCGACTTCGAATATCTTGCAGGATATTAGCAATAGCAGCTTCTATTGAGTCAACACTGACTGGCCTTTTCTCAAGCGCTCTTTGCATACCAGAACGCAAATTATCTATATTGAAAGGTTCTCTGCGCCCATCGCGCTTAATAATCACCGGCATAATTAACTCAACTGTCTCAAACGTTGTAAAACGTTCATGACATAACAAACATTGCCTTCGGCGCCGCACCTGCGCGCCTTCTGCAACTAAGCGAGAATCAATAACCTTAGTTTCCTGTGCATGGCAAAAGGGACAATACATAATAATCAATTAGCTGGATAAACAGGGAAGTCATGACATAATTGTAAAACTTGATGCTTAACTTGTTGAAGAACCTCTTCATTGTTAGGATCATCAAGAATATCACAAATCCAATGACTAATCATTCTTATTTCTTTTTCTTTAAAACCTCTTGTAGTTACAGCTGGCGTGCCTAAACGCAAGCCACTTGTTACAAAAGGAGAGCGTGGGTCATTAGGTACAGAATTTTTATTTACTGTAATATTTGCTTTGCTCAACGCTGCATCTGCCTCTTTACCTGTCAGATTTTTTTCAATCAAATTCACTAACAATAAATGATTTTGTGTTCCGCCAGAAACAATTGAATAGCCTCTTTTGAGTAAAACGTTTGCCATTTCTTTCGCATTAGCTAACACTTGCTGTTGATAAACTCTAAACTCAGGTTCAAGAGCCTCAGCAAAAGCAACGGCTTTAGCTGCAATAACATGCATTAATGGTCCGCCTTGCATACCTGGAAAAACGGATGAATTTAATTTTTTCTCAATTTCTTCATTAGAATGGGCTAAAATCAAACCACCGCGAGGACCACGCAATGTCTTATGTGTCGTTGTTGTAACAACATCGGCATAAGGAAGTGGCGAAGGATACAACTCTGCTGCTACTAAGCCTGCTACATGAGCTATATCTGCTAAAAGATAAGCACCAACTGAATCAGCAATAGAACGAAATCTTGCCCAGTCTAAATATTGGGAGTACGCGGAAAACCCAGCTATAATCAGCTTGGGTTTATGCGCTTTTGCTGATTGCTCTAGTGCATCATAATCAATTAAACCTGTTTTAACATCAAGACCGTACTCTATTGCTTGATAAAGCTTACCTGAGAAATTAACTTTTGAGCCATGGGTTAAGTGACCACCATGAGGCAGAGCCATTCCCATAACTAAATCACCTGGCTTTAAAAGAGCCATCATAACCGCTGCGTTTGCTTGCGAGCCTGAATGTGGCTGTACATTAGCATAATCAGCTTTAAACAATTTTTTAGCTCGCTCAATAGCTAAAGACTCAGCAATATCAACATATTCACAACCACCGTAATAGCGCTTGCTAGGATAACCTTCAGCGTATTTATTAGTTAAAACAGAACCTTGCGCTTCCATAACACGAGGACTTGCATAATTTTCTGAGGCGATAAGCTCAATATGTTCTTCTTGTCGTTTTTTTTCAGCTTGTATTGCCAGCCAAAGTTGATCATCAAAGTTGGCAATTGTGCAGTTTTTATCAAACATTCGTAGTCCTCTTTATCAGTAAGAAATGAAGTAATTATAGATTTTTTTCTAGCTCGATTGTAGACACGATAGATAAGCTTATGTACTTAACTTAAAAGCTTACTTAAATTTCTATATAAAAAGCAAACCGCACTACTCACTTAAAGGATATTTAGCCTGCTAATTCATTTTGCCTGTAAAATAAACTAATCTATTTAGTTTAGTTATTTTCCAGGCAAATTTAAAAATTTCTTATTTTACATCTGTAAGAAATACTTATCGATGTCCATGCAGGTGACCATTATAAATATAATTATCAACTCGCTCTTGATAATGGTCATGAGAGCGCCCGCGATATAAATAACGAGGATAACTACGATGTCGATGATAATAGCGATAATAAGAAGGCGCAGGCACATTATAGGTTCGATAAGGTCTTTCAATAATTACAGCGGTATCATTATGCCCATGCATATTAGCTGCATGTACAAAGTTGCGCTCCAAAGGAGCATAATAGTGTACAGTTGAACAAAATCCTAACGATGGCAACAGCAGTAAAATTAGAAAGAAACGTTTCATAATACCTCCAGGCCATTAAAAGGACACAACGTAAGTTACATTGTGTCCTTTTAATCAAGTTAATTATTTAGCCCGAACTTCAGCTTTTACTTGATTTTTAAGATAAGGAACTATTCTTACGGTTGTATCAGCACGTGTGTAGCCAGAATAGATATGGTAGCCACTAAATGTAACAATGTCTAAGTACATATCACGATGGCAATAACCATAGTAGTATAAATCAATGTAATGTGGCGCTTCAAAGCTATAAACATTAAAAGGCACTAGAGAGCTACCATCGTCGAAACGACCATACACTGTAACATTATCATAGCTGTTATTAATAATCTCAATTTCGCAAAAGCCAGGCGCCATTGCCTTTTTAGCAGCAGCTACAGCTTCTGTTTTAAGCGCTTCAGCTTTTGGATGCACATGGCGATTCTCTGCATAAGCAGTTGATAATAGACCTAAACAACAGGCAAGCAATAAAGATTTTACTTTCATAATTACCCCTTTTGTGTTAAAAACAAAGGGCATGGTAACAAAGGATACCATTTAGTCAATAGGTTTTTTTTCCAATCATCTTTAATTTCTTCCTACTTCAACTCTTAACGAATTGTGATATATTAGTGCATTCGTAGGTCTAAGTATTCAAATCAGCTTTATTTTATTCCATTAAAGTACAGTGTCACACTTTAAGTGCTAGATAGACGCAAAGGATTGAGGCAGCAGATGTATATATAGCCTCGCCCACTAAGCTTTAGACAAGGCGTAAGTGATTGAGGCGAAGGAGTGTATATAGAATACATGACTGAAGCCGAATGAACTTGCAACGCTGTATAAAGCTTAGTGGGCGAGGCTATAATAGTAATTAGCTTTAAGCGAAATTACCCTATGATGCACAGTATAAAGCTTAACAGGTAGCGCTCGAAAACTAAATTTACACCTCCTGGCTACACGCTTACAAAACTGGAAGGAATAATAATGAAAAAGCGCATGACTATTATGATAATAGCATTGCTAGTTGTTTTTAGCGGTATCATTGCATTTAATATGATTAAAGGAGTAATGATTAAGCGTTTTGTTCGCCAATTCCAAAGTGTTCCAGTTACTGTTTCCTCTGTTAAAGTCATGCAAAAAAACTGGCAACCAAGTATTTCTGCCGTAGGGAATTTTGTTGCTGTCAATGGTGTAGAAGTTAATTCAGAGGAATCAGGTCAAGTTGTTGCCATACATTTTGAGTCAGGCCAATATATTGAAAAAGGAAAGCCCTTAGTTGATTTAGATGATAGTGTTTTGCAAGCGCAATTAAAATTTGAGCGAGCTAATAGAGAATTAAGAGAGGTTAATTATAAGCGACAAGTTGCTCTATCTAGGCGCGGAGCTACACCTACTGCCAGTGTAGATGAAGCCAAAGCTAATTTAGATCAAGCACAAGCTAATGTTGAAAGAATTGAAGCTCAAATTAGAAACAAGCATATTAGCGCTCCCTTTTCGGGCAAACTCGGTATTCGCCTAATTAATTTAGGTCAATATATCACACCTGGCCAAACTTCAATTGTGGCTCTTCAATCACTTGATCCGCTTTACCTTCAATTTAATTTACCAGAACAATTTATTAGAAAGTTATATATAAAACAAAAAATCCAATTTAGCCTTGAAGAGTTCCCAAACTTACTTTTTCAAGGCGAAATTTCTGCTATTAATTCTAGGGTTGATCCCAGCACTCATAATATTTTAGTTCAAGCTACTGTTCCTAATTGTCCAACTCAAGGTTTACAAAAACTTACTCAAACAAAACTCTTGACCGTAAAAAGTGATGAAAATGGCAATAGAAAGATTGTAAAATGTAACACCGCTTTAAATACGAAGAATCGTATTAATGAGTTTGCTTTTATTCCAGGCATGTTTGCTGCAATTTCTGTTGAGCAACCTCCTATTCCTAATGTAACAGTTCTACCTTCAACAGCAATTTCCTATAGTTTGTATGGAAATTCTGTCTTTCTTATTGAAAAGACTGGCAAAAAAGATAGAACCGGAAACGATATTTTAGAAGCAAGGCGTGTCTTTGTACAAACAGGTGAACAAGAGGGTAACTATACCATAATTAAAAAGGGTCTAAAGCCAGGCCAACTGGTTGTAGGCTCAGGCGAACTTAAATTACAAAACAATGCACGAATTATAATCAATAACGATGTTAAACTAAACACCCATGTTGATCCTGATTCTTTAGGTCAGTAGAAGTTAAATCATTATGATTTCTAAAATCATCATTGATATCTTGGTATGTTAGGTATCTAGTGTAATGCAATTTAGTATGACAGCTAGTTAAGAATTTTTTAGGGAAACGGATGAATTTTACCGATATTTTTATTAAACGCCCTGTTTTAGCGACAGTGGTTAGTTTGCTCATTTTTTTATTCGGGTTAAATTCATTATTTACTATGCAAATCCGCCAGTATCCTCGTATGGATAATACTGTTATTACTGTTACCACAAGTTATCCAGGCGCTGATGCTAATCTAATTGCTGGCTTTATTACCACGCCTTTAGAGGCTGCTGTTGCAAGTGCTGAAGGGATTGATTATATGACTTCCTCCAGTGTGCAAGGCTTAAGTACCATTACCCTAACAATTAAATTAAATTTTAATCCACAAGTTGCATTTACAGATGTAATGAGTAAAGTTCAGCAGACCTTAAATCAATTACCACCTCAGGCACAGCAACCTATTATTATTAAAAGCTCTGATACTTCAACACCCTTAATGTATATTAGTTTAGATAGTAGTCAGATGACACCTCAGCAAATTACTGACTACGCTGTACGTGTAGTGCAACCACAGTTACAGACAGTTGATGGCGTTGCCCAGGCTCAGCTTCTAGGAGGAGCAACTTATTCTATGCGGATCTTTCTTGATCCAATCAAAATGGCTGCATTAAATATTACACCTGCCGATGTGACAAATGTACTTGCTCGTAATAATTTTTTAACTGCAGCAGGAAATACTAAAGGAGAATACGTTGCTATCAATATTAATGCTAAAACCGATTTAAACAATACAGAAGAATTTAGTAAATTAATTGTTAGACAGGATAAATCAGCTCTTATTCGTTTACGCGATATTGCTAAAGTAGAATTAGGATCCCAAGATTATAATACCATCGTTTCTTTTAACGGTAAGCAAGCTGTCTTTATTGCAATTACCCCTACGCCAACAGCCAATCCACTGACAGTAATAAGTCAAGTTAGAAAAAATTTCCCATCTATTACTCAAAATTTTCCTCCGTCGCTAACAGGCACTATTGTTTATGATGCTACCGATTTTATTCGAGCTTCTATTAAAGAAGTGGTCATAACCATTATAGAAGCAGCACTCATCGTTATTGTGGTTATTTTCCTTTTCTTAGGTTCAATTCGTTCAGTTATTATTCCAGTTGTAACTATTCCGTTATCGTTAATCGGGGTATGCACGCTTATGCTTTTTCTCGGCTACTCGATTAATTTACTCACCTTACTTGCCTTTGTTTTAGCCATTGGCTTAGTTGTAGATGACGCAATTGTAGTCGTTGAAAATGTTCATCGGCACTTAGAAGAAGGTAAAACACCTTTTCAGGCAGCAATAATTGGCGCACGTGAAATTGCAATACCTGTCATTGCCATGACGATTACTTTAGCTGCTGTCTATGCCCCTATTGGTTTTATGGGGGGCATAACAGGCGCGCTTTTTAAAGAATTTGCATTTACTTTAGCAAGCGCTGTCATTATTTCAGGTATTATTGCGCTTACCTTAACACCAATGATGTGCTCTAAACTATTTTCTAGCGAAGTTAATTCAGGTCGTTTTGTCCACTTCCTTGATAGAAAATTTAGTTCTGCTAAAAATTATTATCAACGAAAGTTACATAGCCTCCTAGATACCCGAGCAATTATATTAGTTCTTGCTGTGGCCATTTTATTAATGTTGCCTTATTTGTATTCTACCACGCCTAAACAGATGGCGCCTGAAGAAGATCAAGGATTCTTTTTTGTTGTCGCTACAGCACCACAGTACGCTACAGTTAACTATGTAGCTGCTTTCACTCAACTGTTTGATAAAATTTATAAGAGTTTTCCAGAAACTGCATATTATTTTAATATTAATTCAGGTAATCCTGTTTCCGGGATGGTTTTAAAACCCTGGGATCAGCGAGAACGCACTCAATTTGCTTTAAAGAAACCTCTGCAAGATAAATTAGATCAAGTCACAGGCCTAAAAGCCTTTGCCATTATTCCTCCACCTCTACCAGGCGGTGGAGGCGGAACGCCTATTCAATTCGTCATTAAAACAACTAATGATTTTCAGACGTTATTTGAAATTTCTAATCAATTAATGGCTAGAGCTCAAAAAAGTGGTTATTTTATTTTTCTTAATAATAGTCTTAAATTTAACCGACCTGAAATTGTATTACAAATTAATCGCGCAAAAGCAGCTGACTTAGGTTTAGATATGCAAGATATTGGTAGTAGCCTAATAAGTGCTTTATCTGGAAATTATGTTAATTACTTCAATTTACAAGGTAGAAGCTACCAAGTTATTCCTCAATTAGATAGACGATTTAGGCTTACACCTCAACAATTAGAAGAAATCTATGTACGCTCTAGAAATGGAACAATGGTCCCTTTATCGACTGTAGTCACACCTATAGAAAAAACGCAACCCAATGCAGTCACTCATTTTCAACAACTAAATTCAGCGACTATTCAAGGAGTCACCGTGCCGGGTATTACTTTAGGTCAGGCATTAGAATTTTTGCAAAATGAAGCGAAGACTGTTTTACCGCCAGGTTATACTTATGACTTTGGCGGCCAATCAAGACAATATATCCAAGAAGGAACAGCTTTAATTCTTGCTTTTTTCTTTTCTATTATAATTATCTTTTTAGTCTTAGCAGCGCAGTATGAAAGCTTTCGGGATCCTTTAATTATTTTAATTAGTGTACCAATGTCCATTTGTGGCGCATTAATTCCTCTTAATCTAGGCGCTGCTTCTATTAATATTTATACGCAAGTTGGTCTAATTACACTCATTGGCTTAATTAGCAAGCATGGCATTTTAATTGTCGATTTTGCCAATCAGTTGCAGCGACAAAAAAAGTTAGATAAACGCGCTGCAGTGGAAGAAGCAGCAGCTATTCGTTTGCGGCCGATTTTAATGACAACAGCAGCCATGGTTTTTGGTGTTTTTCCTTTATTAATTGCTAAGGGCGCAGGTGCTGTCAGCCGATTTGATATAGGACTTGTTATTTCTTCAGGTTTATTAATTGGAACATTGTTTACCTTATTCGTTGTGCCAACTATGTATACTTATCTTGCAGCTGACCATAGACATGAAAATGCGAAAAAAGTAAAACCCGATGAAAAGCTTGCTGATTTCTTGAATACTTAATTTAACGTAAATTTAGCGACCTAAAAGAACCTTCGTCTCTTTTATATTAAATTATCATCAATGGTAATTAATAATTCCTCCTTGTAATCAATTGAAAAGGATTAAAACTCCTGTCGTCAATAACAATCAATACGTGTTAAAATCACCTGCTTTATGTATTGTTAATGATTACAGGCTATACCATGGATAAGACTTATTCTCCTCAAGCAATAGAGAAATTTCGTTACCAAGAATGGGAAAATCGGCATTTTTTCCAGCCGCAAGGTGACGGTCCAGCTTACTGTATTATGTTGCCGCCACCTAACGTGACAGGCAGTCTACATATGGGCCATGGTTTTCAACATACCTTAATGGATATTTTAATTCGCTATCACCGGATGCAGGGTGATAAAACATTATGGCAACCTGGTACAGACCATGCTGGTATTTCTACTCAACTTGTGGTTGAACGTCAATTAGAAAACCAAGGCTTATCCCGTAAGGAAATGACAAGAGAGCAATTCCTTGAGTATGTTTGGCGCTGGAAAGAAGAGTCAGGCCACCAAATTACTTCACAAATGCGACGAATCGGTTCCTCAGTTGATTGGCAGCGTGAACGCTTTACTATGGATGAAGGTCTTTCAGCCGCCGTCCAAAAAGTGTTTGTTCAACTGTATGATGAGGGTTTAATTTATCGTGGGACACGTTTAGTTAATTGGGATCCTAAGCTAGGTACTGCTGTTTCAGATTTGGAAGTTATCTCTCAAGAAGAAGATGGTTTTTTATGGCATATTCGTTATCCAATCGTTAATTCGGATGATTATTTGATCGTCGCCACCACCCGGCCTGAGACAATGCTAGGGGATGTAGCGATTGCTGTACATCCAGAAGATGAGCGTTATCAACATTTAATTGGCAAGCATGTTAATCTTCCTCTTTGCAATCGGCAAATACCTATTATAGCTGATACTTATGTTGATAAAGAATTTGGAACGGGCTGCGTTAAAATTACACCTGCTCATGATTTTAATGATCATGAAATTGGTAAACGCCACAATCTTCCTGCTATTAATATTCTTACTAAAAAAGGGGCTATTAGTAAAAATGCGCCTATTAAATATCAGGGGATGGATAGGTTTATTGCGCGAGAGCAAATCATTAAAGATTTAACAGACCTTAAGTTACTTGTTAAAACTGAACCACATAAATTGAAAGTCCCGCGTGGGGAAAAATCAAATGTTATTATCGAGCCACTACTAACGGACCAATGGTATGTAAAAACAAAGCCCTTAGCTGAACCTGCTATTGAAGTAGTTAGAAAAGGGGAAATTCGCTTTATTCCAGAAAATTGGACTAAAACTTATTTTCAATGGATGGAAAACATCGAAGATTGGTGTATTAGTCGTCAACTTTGGTGGGGACATCGGATTCCAGCTTGGTATGATAACCATGGGCATATTTATGTCGGTTATAGTGAAAAAGATGTTCGTTTTAAATATTCACTTGATGATTCTCTGCCCTTAAAACAAGATGAAGATGTTTTAGACACCTGGTTTTCCTCAGCACTGTGGCCTTTTTCAACGTTAGGTTGGCCGGCACGCACACCTGAGCTTGAGCAATTTTATCCTACATCAGTTTTGGTAACCGGATTTGATATTATTTTTTTCTGGGTAGCTCGTATGATTATGATGGGTTTAAAATTTACGGGCAAAATTCCTTTTAAAGAAGTATTAATTACGGGCTTAATTCGCGATAGTGAAGGGCATAAAATGTCTAAATCAAAAGGAAATGTATTAGATCCTCTAGACATTGTTGATGGTATTGATATTGATAGTTTAGTCGCTAAACGTACTTCTAATATGATGCTACCTTCTTTAAAGGAGAAGATTGTTAAAGCTACCCGAAAGGAATTTCCAGAAGGAATTCCTGCTTTTGGTACCGATGCATTACGCTTTACTTTCTGTTCCCTTGCCTCGTTTGGCCGTAATGTACGCTTTGATTTAAATCGTGTTGAAGGCTACCGTAATTTTTGTAACAAATTATGGAATGCCGCTCGTTATGTTTTACTTCAAACCGAAGAACAAATCGATTTAGAAGATGGCGCCTTTCAGTATAGTCTTGCGGATCAATGGATTTTATCTTCTTTACAACATACTATAGCAAGTTGCCGCCACTATCTTGCCACTTATCGTTTTGATTTATTAGCACATACCCTCTATGAGTTTGTTTGGCATGAATACTGTGATTGGTATTTAGAATTGTCTAAGCCTATTCTTTATGATGCACAAGCTCTAGGACCGATGAAACGTGGTACGCGTAGAACGTTAATTCATGTGTTAGATCAACTATTAAAATTATTACACCCTATTATGCCTTTTATCACAGAAGAAATATGGCAGCGTACAAGTAAGCTTACCAGTCAAAATGGTGAAAGTATTATGCTTAGTCCTTATCCCCAGGTTAATGAACAGCTCATTAATAAGAATTTAGAAAGTGAAATGGCCTGGATTAAGGATATTATTCAATCTGTGCGTACTATCCGCAGCGAAATGAGCATTTCCCCAGCTAAGTTAATTATGCTGCAAGTTAAAAATGCATCCTCTCTAGAAAAAGAGCGTTTTAAGAATTATCAGATCATCCTTATGGCATTAGGTAAACTAGCCAACATTCACTTTTTAGAGGACGATGAAGAAGCTCCTGTTTCAGCTTCAGCTGTAGTAGGAGAACTTGAATTATTAATTCCTATGGCAGGGCTTATCAATAAAGATGCAGAATTGAATCGCTTAAATAAAGAGCTCGCCAAACTTGATAAAGATATCACTTTAGCACAAGGCAAGCTTAATAATTCTAAATTCACAGATAAAGCTCCTACGGAAATCATTACTAAGGAAAAAGAAAAATTGGCGCAAGCAGAACTTGCTAAAGAAAAACTATTAAAGCACAAAATTACAATTGAGAAACTTTAACCAAATTTGGTAAATAGTATTTGATTCTACTAAGGATATTCTCTTATAAATATTGCTTTTATATGTCATCTAATGGGCAGATAAGACAATTTTAGTGCTGCACACGCCCTGCAAAGGGCATATCTATTTATAAACTTACCTCTTAAAATTTAAGTAGGCTAATTTTATCTATTAAGAACCTCCTTTTTGAATAGACTTTACTAAATTATCAAATAAATGTTTTCGCTCGATCGCCTTTTTACAAAGCGCCTATCGATTCAAAATGCTATTAATACTTTCTTAATCTTTAAGGTGTAAAATAATTATACTTTTAGTAAATTTATTGAATATTATGAGAGCTAAAGACCAATTATTTTTCCCAAAGGTAGAAATTACTTCACTTGAAGAACAAAAGCTAGCTGATTTAGAAGAAATCAGAAAGATTTGTGATGCTCAGCTTCAATATAACAAAAATTTATTTCTTTATCTTATTCAAAGCGAAAATAATGAAGAAGTATTTGAAGTCATTGTTTCCATGTACTTGAGTTTATCCACTTTACCTCAAGCGCAAAGTCTCCCCAAACCGGAACATTTCAAACCTTTAAAAACCAGTGCTATCCAGGGATTAAAGACAGATATACAAGATTATAATCAGTTTGCAGAGCACTTATCCAAGGGTCAAATTGATGAGCTTTATTTATGTATGTATTACAAAGCTCAGGGTATGCATGCGGACATTTTCACATCGAATCCTAGAGGCATTGAATTAATGCTCAGCCACTTCTATAAGGAAAAAGACTTAGCTAAACAACTTAGAAAAAAGCTTTATGCTAAACAATCACCTGCCATAGATGAATATCATGTGCTCAAAAAAATGATCGAGTTGTTGGAACCTTACGTTAGTCCTGCCTGTCTTAAGTATAAAGACGAGATCAAATATACCTCTTTTGCAGGCACACAAGACCTCGGGCGACTTGACTCTAAGCCAATAAATTTAGAAGGTACTACTTATCGAAGAGCAATGCAATTCTTAAACGAAAATCCTAATAGTTCTATTAATTCTGAACTTAAACTATTACTACAAGAATATGAAGAAGCTTACCGTGAATTTCTAGAGTTTAACCAAAATCAGGTGAGTACAAACCTGCTAAATACTTATTTAGCTACGTTTAAATATTTGAAACCGAAATATGAAGCAGAGGCTAAAATAAATAAACTGTTAAAATCAGCAAATGATCAGATGAAAACCTTAGAAATTACATCGTTTGCAGAAGAAAAGACTCAACCAGAACTTCCACCAGAGGTTGAACCTCATTTATCAGTGAATCCAGCTAAACCAGAATCAAGTCGAGCATCTGCTGTTATCAGTGAAGCTATAGAAGAAGAAGCTATAGAAGAAAAAGTGCAAGAAGAAGATAACACACTTAAAAATAATATTGCTATACCCATGGATGATAATGATGGCGCTGATAACAACGCAGAAAAAGACAAAGAAATTGTAGATAGAGAGAAAATTGATGTAAAAGCAGAAGAGGAAAGTTCAGAAGAAGTTGATTCAGCTTGTGAAAAAAAAGAAATTGAACAAGAAACAATTGACTATACAGATAAGATGTATACTCAATATTATAAGAAAAAAGATAAAGAGATTAATAAAAACAAACATGTTAAAGGTCCAGTTAAGGATCCAAGCCCTGTTGAAACTAAACATAATATACTAAAGCTTGATGAAGATGATCAGGCTACTCTCTTGAAAGTGTTTAGTGATAAGCCCGAAGATTCTAATTCAATTACTTTAAGAGAGCTTATGCATCTTACGATTAGTGGGTTTAAAGGTAAGTTTAAAAAACCGCAAGGTGGATCAAATACTTGTAAGCTGGAGATAAAAAATATTTATGCTCATTTACTCGTACCCAAAGAAGCAATTGATAAAACCTATGGATCAGCAAGTTTATCATGGCATGGTAAAGGACTAGGGAGAAACCGTAGTAACAAAAGTGCTAAAGGATTACCACCATATGTGATTCCGCAATTTCGAGAGGCTTGTAAGAATGCCGGTTATACGCCAGAAAATTTAGGCCTTGTTACAACCAATAACTCTACAAATTCTCAAGGTAAGGGCTGCATTGGATAACAGATAGATAAACTATTTCATTAAGTCTTATATGGAATTTATAAGAAAATTCGCCTAATAAATATAACTAGGTAGTGCATTAAATTTACGGCATTTCGCCAAGGAGAAATTCATATGAGCATTGAGCTGAATCACACCATTATTCAAGCGAAGAATGCCAGAATATCTGCTCAATTTTTAGCGGATATTTTAGGTCTTCCTGCCCCTACGACCTTTGATCCTTTTGTTGTTGTCAAAACAAATAACGAGGTAAGCTTAGACTTTAAAACAACAGCAGATAAAATTCATTCTCGCCATTTTGCATTTCTTGTCAGTGAGTCAGAATTTGATGAAATTTTTAATCGAATTACTCAATATCAACTAAATTATTGGGCGGATCCAGGGCGCACCAAACCACAGCAAATTAATTATAATGATGGTGGCCGCGGCTGCTATTTTTTAGATCCAGATGGACATTTACTCGAGATCATTACTCGCCCATATGGAAGTTCTAGATGATATAAACAACTATCTAATACTAGGAATTAAATCTTAAGTAACTTTCATGTTTGCAAGCTTAACTTATAAAAATGGCTACTTATTTATAGTAGACTTTAGATCTGGAAAATTGTTACAAGCAATGAGGTAACTATCTCATTGCTTGTTTATTTCATACATAAGTAGAAGTTTTTTGAGTTAAGCTAAACCGCTAAGGCATATCATCCGTATGATTCTTTTTCATATTAGGTTTATCTTCAAAAGATAAGTTCTCATTATGAATTTGTTTTTTAAGCTCTTCCATTCGACCCAGTTTAAAAAATATTTCAGCTGTTAAATATAAAGGTGCAATGAGCGCTTGCCAAAAATTATCAACCAAAGCTGGGCGCTTATCTTCCATAAAATGGCCAATCAGCTGTAAGACCCAACCTAAAATAAAGAAAATGATAAACATCCATAAAGCGCCGTTTGTAGGCCCAGCCCAACTTACTAAATCAGCAACCCAGACCATAAGAATAAAAATTGGTACTAATATAAGGCCCAAACGCCAATTTAAAATTATATAATAAATAAGAATAAGAACTGTAAGGATATCAGAAACTCTGATATCCATAACCCTAGGCACCACTATGTGAAAGAAACCAAAAAAGATCATTAATGAAAAAATGATAAGTGGTATACCTATAAGATGCGTATAAAAGGTAACCGGCTTTTGATGGTATTCAGAGTAAAATTGAGCTTGTTCAATAAATGACTTCATTTTTTTCATCCTGAAATTAAGAATCGTTGTCCGTCTTAAATTATAATATTTATAAAATATTATATTAAGCTAGTTGTCATTGATTAACTATAAGCAAGGAAACAGAATTTTTCTATACTGAATAGTTTAAAGAATTATTTTTAAGATTTCCTTAAGAATTCTATGTTAAAAAATTGGCAGGTTAAAATACTAAAGAAAGTAATGGAATTTTTAGATATTGCAGAAAAAATCATTCCTGGCTATTCTCTTTTATCCTCCAATGAACAACATACTTTCCAGGCTAGCCCTACTGGACAAGCTTTTGTTACCCTAATTGAGGAAATTAAGGAAGATATAACTCGTCTTCAGCATTCTGTAAACCTGTTTAGTTTGCTTTTTTCATCAGTAGAAATAGAAAGAGAACAATTATCTAATACAATTAAAGATCATATCACCACATTTAAAATAAGCACGCAAGAAGATGAAGCATATCAATTAATAAAGGATAAATGTGATTTTCTTTTGTTAGCAGAAGACTTTCCTAAATTAAACCTGGTGGAAGAAACAAAACGGCAACAGCTTACTAGTCAATTTTATTCGCAAGCCTATCTCCATCTTAAGATTCACTTAGAAAAATTACTTAACGAAGCTAGAGAAGAATTCAATAAAATCCCTAATTGGCAGAATCAAGCTAAAGTTAGAGAGCTAGAAAAGCAATATGCGGATGCTCAACAAACATGGCTTGCAAACTTTGATAATGATTTAGAATTAGCTGAGTTAAGAAATAATATAAATTTGGTAGAAATTAGGGAACATCTCATTCATCTAACGCAATACTTTCATTTATTGAATTATCGGCTTGACACAGCTAGCTTACAGACTGAATTGGATAAATTATTGGCTGCAATCAATTTATCCAATAAAACGCCAGAAGAAATAAATAAACTAGAAAAAAAGCAATTAAGTCATCTTATTTATTATTGCATGGAGCAAATAAGTCTACATGATTTGCAATTTATTAATCTTAAACAATTTAATCAAGAGCAAGCTAATTTAATGGCTGATGCTATTTTACACGCATTTAATAATCATTTAGAACTAACGATACATGAACCTTTACAACAATATCATCAAAGGCTAAAACAATATATTCAAGAACAATTACTATTAATTAATGGCCATCGGGAACAAGATAATTCTTCACCCATATCAGCCTTAAATTCTTTATCCTATTTACTTACTCATCCTATTGTTAATCAAGCCAATGAATTTTTACGTCGCCTTTCTGACGCCCATGCCTTTATTCAAGCAACAGGCTTTGCTACACAAAATGAAAGCTCATTTTTAGCTATTTTTGACTTCTACAATTACAATCGCGTTGCCGGACAAGTCGCCGAAGCGAAATCAATATTAACCAGCTTATTTAATCCTTTTTTACCCCTTTACACAGAGTACAAGGATATTGCCTTACATGAAAAAAGTATTTTCTGGAAGTTATATCGTACTATCATGCCAGTTATTATTGCAGTTAGTTTCATTGTCCTAGTAGCTACTTTATTATCACCCTTGGGATTACCTGAATTAGCCTTTGCTGCAGTTTTTATACCTGCTTTATTTATTGGCTTGGCAATAGCGACTAAGTATGTTCAAGTAAAAGATAAAGTCTATAATGGGCTGCGGGAATATTATTATGGTGGCTCTTATGAAATACCTGAATTCAAGATCAATGAGCGTATGTTAGCTTCATTTGGCGATCATGATAAAGCCAAAATAGTCAGGAACTACTATATAGAAGCAATTAAATCGTGTATTGAGTTAGATAAATTTTATCAATCTAATAAGGAAAAGGGAACTTTAACTACCCAAGAGTTAGAAGAACAAAAAGACAATGCTGCGAAATTAAATCTTTTATATCTAGAATGGTACGATATTCATAGTAATAATGAGCTAAGTTACACAGCCACGCCTAGTATCATCTTAAATCGATTAAAAAATGAAAGTAAGAAAGAATATCAAGCGTTAAAAGACACTTTTAATCAAGAACTGGATGAAATTAACGCTGCTGTTGATGAAACGGTAAATGATTTAGAGAAAACTTTAGATCCTAAAAAGCCAATAACTTCAGAAAAAGAAGCGCTTAATCAATCGCCGCCAACGCTGCAAATTCATTATACTCCTAGACTATTTAAACCGCGCTGCTTAGCATACAAGCTAAAAGCACAAGAATATGCAAGCCTTGCTGAATTAATTCAACCTAAAATAAACTAATCAATTTTAGTTACGATGATTTGCTTAATAGAATTAAATAACACTTTTAATAGTTTTATTCTAAAATCTACTTAGCAAATTTAGGAGCGAACGTGAAATATCTACATACCATGGTTAGAGTCACTGACTTAGAAGCCTCACTTGATTTTTATTGCCATAAACTTGGCCTAGTCGAGGTAAAACGAATAGAGAATCAACAAGGTCAATTTACTTTAGTGTTTTTAGCCGCCCCAGGCGATCTAAGCCAAGCTGAATTGTCACAAGGCCCTCTGCTTGAGTTAACTTACAATTGGGATAATCAAACTTACTCTGAAGGCCGTAACTTTGGGCATCTTGCTTATTGCGTAGATAATGTTTATGAAACCTGTCAGCGTTTACAGGAGGCAGGCGTGGTAATTAATAGACCACCTCGTGATGGTTATATGGCATTTATACGCTCTCCAGATAATATTTCTATTGAATTATTACAAAAAGGCAAACCACTACCACAACAAGAACCCTGGATATCTGCGCCTAATATTGGACACTGGTAATTTACAGAATTAAACGCTTATCAATGATATTGCTCAATATTAGAAATATACTGTTTTAGATTTTCAACTCCTGGTTGATAGAAATATTTGGATTCAACTATTTTTTCATTTAACTGGGTATCTGATAGATTTTCAATATGAATTTGACTAAGTGGGTGGTGAGCAAGGTATAAACAGGTTAATAGCGCCTTTTTTTTCTGGGTAGGAAATTGCCTAATTTCATTAAAAAATTTAATTTCTTCATGTGTAGGCTTTAAATCTTGCATGATAGCTGAGATGGATAGAAAACCTGCAGAAGGATCTTGATAACTTTTTTTCGGGGTTAGAGTTCTAAAAAGTTCACTACTTTCTCTACTTAACCGCTCTATTTCTCTAAGTTTTTTAAGGCCCCAAGGTGTAAAAAATTGCAGCTCGCATAATTTGAAATCTTCATGCTTTAGATAATCTAGCAACATATAAATAAGTTTTTTGATATCTTCATGCAACTTGAAAATCCTAATATTCTTTTGCTTTTGATAAAGAAGGTAATAATCTTTCGTGCTTGCATAATGATAACGGGTGCTTATTACGTCAACCGCATTACCTTTCAATGTTTGAATTACTTTAGTTATGAATTTTAAATCCAGGTTGCTATGCGGATGCTTTTCTTTATTGCTTAGAATATCTTTAAGATTTTTAAATAACTTTTTTAAATCATGACTATGATTTAGTAACTTTTCTAATTTATTAGATTTGGGACGCTCAAGATATTCACAGCCGTTACTGATATGATTGAGAAGATGTTTTATAGTCAGCTTTAATGAGAATTCAATCATACAAACATACATGTTAAGAAGAGGATAAACTAAATTGTCATATTCATGACCTACTTGTTTATCTAGTGTCATTTTTTGGATAATGATATCCGCTGCTATTTTAAATCCTTTTATTAAAGAATAATCTTGCGCTAAGGAATATTCTTCTACCTTGTCATAAGGATAGCTAACAATAGAGTTTTGTTCATTTAAATGCCCTTCATAAAAGTACTTAGACAAATTACTCTCTCTTATTTTCCTATGTCTTTAAGTAAATTATAGCCTTGGTTTATTAAGGAGCTCATGGAACTTCAGTAAATATTCTTAGTAGTTCTGACTGCCACTTACTTGTGTTTAATCCTTAGCAAACTGAGCGATTTTCCTCATATCCTCTTTATGTAAAAATAAATTATCTTGATTGTTTATATTTAAGTAGAGTGCAGTTTTTAATACTGAATTAAACGCGTTTCCCCAAATTAACCAAATTAGGCCAAGAACAGCAACTTCATAATATAAAATTCTCTTAAAGATCTCATCATAACTTTGTGGCATCACATAGGAAGCGAAATAAACAGGAAGAATCAAGGGCGCAAGATATAAACCTAATAGCATAAAAATTTTAGCGCGAAAAATGGCCGTTTTTGCAAATTGTTGGCTGGCTTTTGTGAACGCTTCGCTTGGTGTTAAGTTTTCAAGGATAATATAAGGCATCGTTAAAAAAACACAAATATCCCAGCTAGCTTTAGCGGTTGAGAAAATTAATTTACTACTCTTTCCTACCTGTAACAAGGATAAAATAAACCCTGCACAAGTAAAAAATATTCCCCAAGATAATAACGCTTTCCACTGGACCCAGCACTGATATAATGCTTTTCTAAATAAAACATCTTTTCCTAATAAATTAAAACTTGCCTTATAAACAAATAAGGCACTTGCAAGCGTGTTAACTACAATAATAAAGAGAATCAATATTAGAAACGTTGCTAATTGCAAATACCAATAATTTTGCGGGATATTAATATATTGTTGTTCTACCGAATTTATCCACTTAAGTTCATACTCTATTAATATTATTCCTAACAATGTCAAAAAGAACGACACTAAGGAAATTACAATAAATCCTTTATAATTAATAAAAAGGCTTAATACTTGTCTAAGCAAGCGGACTGTCACTGTTAACATCGTAAAATTATGGATTGGTCATGAGTATATTTGCTTATATTATAGCCATTAATTTAATTACTCTAAATTCTTAGACCAGACAAACTACCTCAAGAATTAGCTATTTTAGCGATATACTGTTCGTATCGGATATAAGTTTCTTGAAAAACCTGCGGCAAAATTACCTATTACGTACTTCTTCATTTCATCAACATCGCCACGGCCATTCCAATCCCAAGTTATTGAAAAATAGCCTTCCTATGTATAGCACCAACCTGCTGATTCTTGTTGGCAATCATTTTTCCATTGAATATCGCGTAATGATTTAAATGGTTCTAATGCTTTGCTCACATTCCAGGCATTATGTGAGATTGATTAATCATATGAATATAATTTGTTGCATAACGTTTCTTAAATTAAATATTTAAAATGTTATATTATCATGACATTAGCTTATGGATGTATACTAAAAGTATGCCAGAAAAAATCAGCTCTAGGTAATTCCAATTTATATGTGCTTTCTTATTTAAATTTTAATATTCGAATATTCTTGAAACAGATCAATTAATTGTTGTGCTGAAGGACCAATTTCTTGCGGATTATGATGAACTAAATATAAAGGGTAAGTTCTAATGTTATCCTGTTTTAAATAAAGCGGTTTAATAGGTAAATTTCTATTTTCTACTAGTTGTTTGGGTAACCATGAAAATCCAATACCATGCGCTACACACTGGATTTTCATTTCCATTGAACTTACTTTCCAATGAAATTCTGATCCTAGCCAACCTTCATTTCTTTGATTTTTTATACCAGAATCTTGAGCAATGATATAACGCTCATTATAGAGATCCTCTAACGTAAGTTCTTTTTGATGTAAGGGACTGTCAATATGGGCATAAGGAATAGATTCAATATCCATAAGCTTATCGCCTAGATACCCTTCTGGAATTTTTGAAATAATAGCTATTTCAGCTTCGCCATTCGTTAAAAGTTCACTTGGTCCTGATAAAAGGCCATGTTTTAAGATAATCCGGGTTTGGGTATTACTTAAGCCAAACTGGTGCAATATTTTCAATAATATTTTAGGTGGAAATATTTCATCAACAGCTAAACGCAAAATTTTTTCATAATTAGATTTAAAATTATGGGCTGTATTTTCAATATTTTTAGCTAAGCGTGTGAGTTGCTTAGACATATTTAAAATTTGTATACCTTGTTCAGTTAAAACTGCTTTGCGTCCTTGTAAGTCCATTACCTGTATGCCTAAGGACTCTTGTAATTTCATTAATGCATAGCTAATGCTAGATTGACTTTTATGTAGCTTCTGGGCTGCTTTAGCAAAACTTTTTTCTTCTACGATAGTTTGTAATACCCGCCATTGTTCTAGTGTTACTTTGGCCATCTATATCCCAGATATATCTAAAAAACTGATTAATTAAAGCTAAAATTTGCGCTTTTTTATTGATTTATACCACTTATAATCAGATTTGTTAATTAATAAGGAGATAAAATGAAAAAAGTAGCTGCTATTTTTTTATTGATAGTTTTCGCTATTCATGCCAAAGCAAACTTTGCAGGACTTAGTCCACAAGAAATAAATAAAGAGGTCGTGACCCAATTTTATCAAAAAGCACTTAATGAAAAAGATTTCCCTGCTGCTGAAGTCTATATGGGGCCATGGTATATACAACATAATCCTTTAGCCAAAGATGGCATAGAAGGCTTTAAACAATACATTGACTATCTAAAACAAACTTACCCTCAATCACACAGTGAAATTAAACGTATTCTGGCAGAAGGTGATTATGTCATTTTACATGTCCACTCCATTAAAGAGCCAGGCACAAAAGGACAAGCCATTGTTGATATTTTTCGTCTAGAAAACAATAAAATTGTTGAACATTGGGATGTAATCCAGACGATTCCTGAAGAATCAGCTAATAGTAACGGGATGTTTTAGCTAGACCTGATTTGACAGACCTCCTTCTTTAAAAAATGGGTACTGTCAGATCTTGTCACCTATGTCAGAGTTATATGAACATTGGGCCATAGAAGCATAGAATTTTTTAGAATTACAATCAGTCTTAACTTAAGTAAGCAAACTACTCAATACCAAATCGAGCAACAAGGTAAGTAAAAAAATTTATAATAAACTTATGTCATTGAATAAACTAGGCTTTTTTTATCCCACATACCCTTCTCTCAATCCATAGTGTTAACATAAGCGTAGATAAAATAGCTAGTAAAACGCCATACATATGCCAGTTTTGTCCTACTATTTTTAAAGCGTCGGGTGTATGGAAGATAGAAAAAGGAATTGCTAATAAAACATCAATAATGGCTGAACCTGCAACTAAGCCGCAAGCAATTAAAGTACCTTTCTGTCTACGTTCTGTCTTTTGCTCGCTAGTGAGTGATTTCTTTTTCTCAAGGCGCGCTCGCACATACATTGCTATCATACCACCTAAAAATAAAGGAAATGAGGAAGAAATTGGTAAATACATTCCAATTGCTACACCTAAAATAGATAACCTTATATAACGATTTAAGTTAAATAATTTAATACAGATTAATAACAACACAATGATAGCTGCGCCAAAAAACATCATAGTCCAGGGCAATGTATTACGGAAAACGGCTTCGGTAATAGCAGCCATTAAAGCTGCGGTTGGCGCTGGAAGAGTCTGGCTTATATCCATACCTTCATGTGGCATAACACCAGCAATACCATAGACATTAAAGAGTAATTGCATCACTGGCGGAATCACGAGTGATGAAACGACAACGCCGAGTAAAAGCATCACTTGCTGTCGCCAAGGGGTCGCACCAACTAACTGGCCTACTTTAAGATCTTGAGTGTTGTCATTAGCAATGGCTGCAATTCCCGTAACAACAGAGCCAATAATAATGGTAATTGCTTCAGCTGCTTTAACTTGATTATTCGTCAAAGGTAGTGGCAAAAATTTATTAATAATGGTTAATAACATCCAAGCTGCAAATAACATTCCGGCAATCACTACCGAACTACCTGGACTTGCCGTCACGCCTACCATACCCGATAAATAACCGGTTATTACTGAAAATAAAAATCCAATAACTAACACATAAATGACAGCAGTAAAAACTAAAGTGGGCGCAAAATCTCCATCAAGACCGGTCGCTTCAATGGGGAAAATATATTGGAAAAATAGAAATAATAAGGTTGCCATGAAGGCTATACCACTTAAAATAAAGGGTATTGGAATGTCTTTATCGGTGCGTGGTACTTGTGTTGCCCAGTTACGTTTAGAAGTAAAAGCGGTTAAAGATTGAGTAATACTCTTTGCCAATGGCCTAACAAGTAATAGAAATGTCCAAGTTCCAGCAAATAACATAGCGCCTATGCCTAAATAGCGCATTTCACTATCCCAAAGCAGTGTAGCCGCCTGATTTAGTTGATAATGGGATAAAAAATCTGGATAAAACTGACTTACAATAGGTAAAGCAATTAGCCAAGAGATAATAGCACCTAGAAAAATACTAATGGCCATATCATGGCCTATCAAATAACCTGCTCCTATCATTGTCGCTGAGAAGCCAGCACCAAATCCGAAAATAGAGCGCTTAATAACAAACCAAAAATTAAAACTACTGGCAATGACTTTAAATCCCATCTGCAAAAGCTCAATTAATCCGCCAACAGCACCACCTAAAAAAATTTCTTTAACTCCTACCCTCTCACTAGACGATTTTAAAACCTCAGCAATTGCTCTTCCTTCAGGAAAGCGCAGCGCTGGTTCATGAACTAAAATACGACGAAGTGGAATAGAAAATAAAACACCCAGAATGCCCCCACTTGCTGCAATAAAGAAATTGGTTAGATAGTCAAAACTTTGCCAATAATGAATAATGATTAGGGCAGGAATAGTATAGACTATTCCTCCTGCAACGGCCTCTCCTGCAGAGGCAGCTGTTTGCACAGCGTTATTTTCTAAGATAGTCGAATCTTTAAATAACCGTAAAATACCCATTGAAATAATAGCGGCAGGAATTGATGCAGAGGTCAAAATACCTAATTTTAAAGCAAGATAGGAGTTTGACATAGCAAGCAAAACGGTCAATATAACGGCCAATACAATACTACGTACAGTGAGTTCTGCTACCTTTTTTTCGTCACGGACCTCTGAAACAGAATTTATCATGCATTGCCCCAAATTAATTTTCTCATTTCAGGGCGCAGTGACGCTAATGAAGAGAGGGGAATAATGATTGTCTGTGGGCCATAAACATAAGCAGCAACTTGGTAAGTATCAAATACAATGGCTAAACCTTTCTCGCTAAAATTCCAATTTCTATAATTTTTATTTATCGCTTGCGTACCTTCAGTGATCCATTTCTCATCTAAGTCTTTGTTTTTAAGTAGCTGACTTCGGCAGTAATTCGCAATCTCTTCTAAGTATTTACTATTAGGTTTAAAAATATCCTGCAAGCTAATTTCTTTACCATCAATAAAATTAAACGTTTTTACACTATTATTTGGGTGAGCCGCGCCCCGAGAATAAGTTGAAATATTAAATAACAAACTGACAACACGTGGATTTTGGTACACTATCTTATAATCGATATACAAACTGTCTTTTCCAGGCAGATTAGTAGTAAAGGGGCTAGACCCGGACATATCCTGGGCGTTCTTAGTTTTTGTTATAAAGGTTTTTATAACTTGGTTTATTTGGCTTTCTTTAAATCCTTGGGGATATTTAAGATCTAAAATAAATGTTTTAGTTTCTTTTTTTACAGTGACTGTTTTAGGTTGTGCCCAAATACTATTAGTAAAAGCAACTATGAAACTTAAGATGACAATGCGCAATAGATACATACTTATTTCTCCTGTGTTTTACTAATAATTAATCCACTTTCCGGCAATCATGGTTTCATGAGGAAGTGAATAGCCAAAATGATAACATAACTCTGCTTGATCTTTGAGCGGCCAGCGTATGAGATCGGCAGCTAACCCTGGCTTAATAGCGCCTGTCTCTTGCGCAATACCCAGAGCTTTAGCAGCATTGATGGTTACTCCGGATAAGACCTCTTCTACTGTTAAGCCAAAAAATTGGCAAGCCATATTCATCATTAAAAGCAAAGATGTTGTGGGAGATGAGCCAGGATTACAATCTGTTGCAATGGCCATATCAATTTTCAACTGACGTAATAGAGCAATGGGAGGCAATTTTGTAGTGCGTAAAAAATAGAAAGCACCCGGAAGTAGTACAGCAACACTGCCCCTGTCTGACATCGCTCTAGCACCCGCTTCATCTAAATATTCTAAATGATCACAAGACAAAGCGCCCATAGAAGCAGCGAGTCTACTTGCACCAAGATTAGATAATTGTTCAGCATGACATTTAATAGGAAGCTTTAAGTCATTGGCTACTAAAAAGATTTGTTCTGTTTGTTTTAAAGAAAAAGCAATCGCCTCACAAAATACATCGACCGCATCAGCTAAACCTAGCTCAGCAATTGCAGGTAACATTTCTTGACAAAGGTGATCTACATAACTTTGAGTTTTATTTGAAAATTCAGGCGGTATGGCATGTGCACCTAGAAATGTCGTTTTCACGCGCATTCCGCTTGGCTTAGCAAGTTCGCGGGCAACTGTAAGCATTTTAATCTCATTGGCTAAATCTAGGCCATAACCTGATTTAATCTCAACTGTGGTGACTCCTTCTGCACGCAAAGCTAATAAGCGAGGCAGTGATTGCGCAATTAATTCATCCTTAGTTGCTGCTCGAACTTGCCTAACCGTAGATAAAATACCGCCACCTGCTTTCGCAATATCGCTATAAGTAGCACCTTCTAAACGCTGTTTAAATTCATGGGCTCGATTACCTGAATAAACTAAATGAGTATGACAGTCAATTAATCCTGGCGTAATGAGTTTACCCTGACAATTTTCTTTAATAGGTGCTGCAATAGGCGGTAAAATTTTTTCCTCACCACACCAAAAAATCTTATCGTTTTTAATTGCAATAGCTTGCTGCTTATTTAGCTGACCATTCGTGTTAAGTGTTGTTGCATTAAGGAGAAGTCTATCGCATGTGAGCATAAACTATTCCCAATTTGGCACAATATGCGGCTTTTTTAGCCAAAATTGATGGTGATGAGTAGTATAGATATCCCATTCTTCAGCTCCATAGTCACTTTGATTAACCTCCAATAATAGCCAACTTAAAAAGAGTGCAACCGTTTCTGGTGAAACTAAACGATTTTGCTCCTTAAGTGCCTTAAAAAACTCAAGCTCTTTGTTATCCATAGAATGACTCTGACGAATTAAAGCCTGCATATCTGTATCAATAATCCCAGGCTTAACACTTGCAAAAGATACCGTTTTGCATTCTAACTGCCAACAGTGAGTTAACATCGCTAAGGCTGCTTTTGAAACACAGTATGCTGTCCAACCTACAACTGGAAAATAAGCTGCCCCAGAACCGATAGTAAGAACTCGTCCACCGTTAAGTTTCTTGATTAATAATTGTGTAAGAAATAAAGGAGCATTCAGATTCGTTGCTAACGTTTGTTGCCAAGCTTGCTCTGTAATTTGGGTGATAGGCGCAATAGGCTCAATAATTCCCGCATTATGAACTAAGCCTCTAATCGTTGATTTACTATTTAGTGCAGTTAGAATAACTTGCTGCCCTTCAGAGGTTGATACATCGGTACAGCATATAGAAATTAAAGGAGAGTAAGAAGCTGCCTCTTTTAACACTGGCTCGCGACGACCCACAATAAGTACTTCCTGCCCTTGCTCTGCCAATAAGTGTGCTAATGCACGACCAATACCACTGCCGCCACCCGTGATAATAAACACCCTGCCTCCCTCATACGCCCTGGCTTTAACTAAAATGGCTCTATTTTACCGAAATCATTTAACAAAGCTACACGTTATCTCGTAAAATACCCAAGCCGCGTCTCTTAAGTTTTTTCAGAATCGAAAATGAGAGAAATTGAGACAAAATGATTGCTTGATCGAGGAGAATAGCTAGTCCTATTGACGAGAGAAAGCAGCCATTTTGGCTAATTTATCTTATTTGCAGCCTGAAAATAACTCAAAAGACGCTGCCTAAGCGCTTATCTAAGATTTAAATTCAAGATAGACGAGTTATCTGAAGCGATTTTAGCAATTTCTTAAAGGGAGAGTTGGATGTTACTGGAGATTAATCATTATGAACCCCCAATAGCAACAATTTGGCAAGGACGTAAAGATAGTTTGCCTCATGAGCGTTTTTTTCAAGCAATAAAACCTTTTGATATTCGAATTCATTCACTTGCTGATATCCGTAGCCAAATTGTTTTCTTAGGTTTTAGTAGTGACGAAGGAATAAAACGCAATGAGGGCCGTCCAGGTGCTAAGACCGGACCAAACGTTTTAAGAGAACAACTTGGAAAACTTCCTTGGCACGCTAAAAAGCCCCTTTATGATTTAGGTAATATTGTCTGCAACGATGGAAAATTAGAAGTAGCCCAAAATGAATTTGCAAAAATAATTAATCAATGTCATCAACATCAGTGCAAGACCGTTGCTTTTGGAGGTGGCCATGAAATTGCTTGGGGACACTTTTTAGGCTTAAGTGAAAGATATAATAAACTTGGCATTATTAATTTTGATGCCCACTTCGATCTACGCCCAGTTAATGCCCAAAATCAAAGTACTTCTGGCACCCCATTTTATCAAATTAGCCAACTTTGCCAATCTAAGAATTTACCTTTTAGCTATTGCTGTTTAGGTATTCAGCCTCATGCTAATACGGAGAGTTTATTTAAACTAGCCAGTGATTATCAAGTTTCGTTTTTAACTGCTGAGCAAATTTATGAGCAAACAATTAAACAGCAAATTAAATTTTTGAATCAATTTATTAGTAAGCAAGATTTTCTTTATCTAAGTATTTGCCTGGATGTTTTTGCTGAGGCTTATGCACCCGGTGTAAGTGCACCACAGGCATTAGGTTTACTACCTTGGCAAGCATTACCCCTGTTGAAATACATCATACAAACTGGCAAAGTAGTGAGTATGGATATTGCTGAGCTTGCACCCCAATTAGATCGGGGCCAGAAAACAGCGCATTTGGCAGCAATGCTAATAGCAGAATTATTAGAATCTTAATTGCTTTTTTAAGCCATTGATGGCCATTTAGAATAAACTCTAATAAATTAAGTAAGTGAGCAGGTGAATACTGAATCTTGGTGAACAGTTGGATTTGAGAGCAGGTTGCGAGAAAAACTAATAAAAAAAGCGCAGCATAGCTGACTATGTGAGCATTTTTTTGTTAGTTTTTCTCGCAAGATGCGCCAAATACGGCTGTTCGGCGAGTAGGGCTGAATGATTACTAAATTAAAACTATTTATTAAAAGTCTAATGAAGTTTATAGTAGTTCCAAAAATTCATGCAAGGAGCATCTCGAATGAAAAAATCTATGTTGTTTAGCGGGCTATTAACTGTCTTAAGTAGTTCCATTTATGCTGAAAAGTCAGATTCCTTAGCTAACGCCACCCTAGATAATTATGCAAAAGCAGCAGCTAGTTCTGTGTCCCAACAAATTCAGCTTGCTAAGGCTGATACCTTCAAAGTAATGGCTGCAGCGACTACAGCGCCTAGCTCAACAACCACAACAACTACCCAAGAAGTCGTTGTACCAACAACCACAACGACACAACCTGCAACCACGACGACAACACAGCCTGCAGCTGTGACAACACAACCTGCTACTGTGACTACACAACCTGCAACTGTAACAACACAACCTGCTACTGTGACTACACAACCTGCAACTGTAACAACACAACCTGCTACTGTGACTACACCTTCTACAACGACTGTTATTACCAACCCTCCGCCCGCTACAACTACCAACACGACGACAACCGTACCCGCATCATCAACTACAGCGACATCCATGGCTCAACCCATGAATTGTACTTATCGTATCCCTCCTGAAACAACTCATATTGAACATTCAATTATCATGGAATGGGCGAATAATGCTACAAGGCAATCTTTTGATTTTGATCACGTCAACATTGCACAACAGTTAGCAAATCTAAGACCTTGTTATACTGATCAAGGTTGGCAAAGCTTTAATGAAGCGCTTAACAAATCAGGTAATTTAAGCGCAATAAGAACCCAAAAACTTATGGTAGCAAGCACTGTTGATGGCAATATTACTGTAACTGACCTTAAAGAAAACCAATGGCGGGCCAGTGTACCCTTACAAGTTGTTTATCAAAATGAAAAACAAAAGTTGACCCAGTTGCTTACTGTAGATTTAATTATAGGCCGTAAAGTAACAGGCGATCTCGGTATTATGCAAATGATTGCCTCACCTAGGCAAGCTGTTACCACAACACCCGCAACGACTACAACGACAACGATTAAAAAACCAACCACGGTTATAATAAAACAACCTGCAAGTGGGAATCCCTAACTTAAACTCTATTCTATTAAGGATCTTACCATTTACCGCAGTAGAACCTGCGGTTATTTAATTTCAGGATGATTATGCGTTATTCGATTATATCTCTTTTATGTTTAACTAGTCTCAATGCCAGTGCTAACGTGTTGCAATATTTTACCGGACTTAACTACAGTAACCCTGCTGAGCTCTTTAAAGTTAAAAAAAATGACCTTATCATTGGCGGAACAGTTATGTATGCTGATATAACATTCAAAGGACGGCAATTAAATTTAAATACCTTTGAAGAAGATGTTGGTATGAGTGATAGCAAACAAACGAGCTTATTACCTTATGGCCGTATTGCTACAAGGATTAATGATAAACTTGTTTTTGGTGTTGATGTTACAGAGCCCTTCCACTCCAACCTAAAATGGGGCGCTAATGCTGTCACGCGTTACGCGTCCACTGAAACACTCATGACTGATGTGGATGTAAGTCCTCGTGCTTCATTTAGCCTAAGTAAAAACTTATATATTGGTGGCGGATTAAATTTTAATTTTTTAAAAAATAATGAAGCAAACTGGGCACTGCCATCGGGTCCAACAACCTATGATACATTAATTAATCGTACATCGAGTTTCGGTTTAGGCGCCAATATTGGACTGTATTATATGTTTAATCAAACTAATTTTTTTGGCGCCGCTTATTATTCATCCATTAAACAAAAATCCGAGGGCGAGAGCTTGTTTTTAAATTTTGTTAGTACCAATCATAAATTTTACTTCCGCATGCCTGCAACCACTATTTTGTCCTATACACATTTATTTTCCAAAGAGTGGTTAATTAATTTACAAGCTTATCGCAGCGAATGGAATGCCAATCAATATGCTCGTGTACGTAATACAGCAGCTCAGCCTCCGTCACCAAAGGACTTTACTTTTACTATGAAGTATGATGAATCCTGGGCTTTTGTAGGGTTCCTTCGCCACCAAATTAGTGAAAAAACAGGCTTCGGTGTTTTAGGCGTTTTTGATGATGGTCCAGAACAAGATCAATATCGACCCATAAATTTCCCATCGGATAAACAATATTTATTTGGTTTTGTAGTAGATTATAAGGCAACATCCACAACCACACTCCAGCTTTTATATGGCCATGTTATTTCTAATACCATTATTGCTAATAGAATAACCCATGAAGGAAGAAGCCTCCCCTTTACAACAGGCAGAGTTCAAATTAATGCTGACGTCGTGGATTTAAGACTATCGGTTCAAGTTTAAAGGATTCTACTCTCTGCTTAAATCTTTAATCTTAATCCCGTATAAATACTTTCGCATTTTACGGGAGAATGTAAATTAATAATAGAGCAGGGATATGTCAATATCTTGGTGAAAGGTTGGATTTTCGTGCAAGATGCGCCAAATGCAGCCGTTCAGTGGTAGGGGCTGATCACTTACGTAGATTACCTGCTCTCATCAGCATAAGGAAGGACAGTAACCTGAGTACCAAGTGTCATAAATTCCTCATTTAACCATTTTGCAGCGCTAGGTAGGACACGAACACATCCATGGCTCGAATTCGCATAGGGTACTTCGTAAGCTGCATGAATTGTATAACCTTGATGAAAATACATACAATATGGCATCTTAGCACCGCCTGTGGTTTCTACCGGATATTCCCCAGAGAGACAATCAGCACCTCGCTTATTGTAAACCCGGAAAGTACCGGTCACAGTGCGACAAGATTGTCCTACATCTTCACAAAAATCTTTTCCGCCAGAAGCACTGCCTGTCATTACGCGATGACCTTCAGCATCATAAGCTGCCCACGCATAGGCCTTAGGGTCAAAAATAAACCGTTTCCTTCCTGTAGCCGGTATTTGTAATGGAAAATGTTCCCGCCCTCGCTTATCACGTAAATAATGTGTTGTCCTATGTACATAACCATTATCATCCGTAACTAACGTTGATTCATCATAATACTCAACGCAACTTGAAAGTCCAGCACAGGCAGCTAAGCTCACCCAAAACAACTTATTCATGATAATCTCCGCTACAGGATAAATGATTAAGACACCTTAGTGTAGAAGACCAAACTTTGTCCTACAATGATTCCTATTTACGGCATTAAAGATTAAGCACTTAATCGACGATATTTAATTCTTGCCGGCCTATTAGCATCATCCCCTAATCGTCTTTTTCTATCTGCTTCATAATCACTGTAATTACCTTCAATAAAAGTTACTTGGGAGTCCCCTTCAAAAGCCATAAGATGAGTGCAAATTCTATCTAAGAACCACCTATCATGAGAAACAACAATAACACAGCCAGGGAAATTTAATATAGCTTCTTCAAGCGATCGCAAGGTTTCAACATCTAAATCATTACTTGGCTCATCCAGTAATATGACATTAGCACCGCGCCTTAACAATTTTGCTAAATGCACACGGTTACGCTCACCGCCTGATAACTGCGACATTTTCTTTTGTTGATCAGCTCCTTTAAAATTAAAACGACTCACATAGGCTCGAGACGGCATTTGAAATGAACCTACCTGAATAATATCTTGTCCATCTGATATTTCTTGCCAAACTGTTTTATTGTCATCCAAATGATCACGGGTTTGATTAACGTAAGCCAGATCAACAGTTTCACCAATACGAATCTCGCCACTATCAGGCTTTTCCTGGCCTGTTAACATTTTAAGAAAAGTTGATTTACCAGCGCCATTAGGACCAATAATTCCTAATATGCCACCTTTAGGAAATTGAAAACTTAAATCTTCGATAAGTAAACGATCACCGAATGCTTTACGAATATGATGAGCTTCTATAACCAAATCACCTAAGCGTTCGCCTGGTGGAATGTAAAGTTCATTAGTTTCATTTCTTTTTTGAAATTCTTTTGAATTCATTTCTTCAAATCGAGCAAGTCGCGCTTTGTTTTTAGCATGACGACCCTTAGGTGAGGTACGAACCCACTCTAACTCAGCTTTAATTGCACGTTGATGAGCAGCTTGTTGCTTTTCTTCCATAGCAAGCCGTGCCTCTTTTTGCTCAAGCCAAGCAGTATAATTACCCTTATAAGGAATACCTTCGCCCCTATCTAGTTCAAGAATCCATTGTGCAGCATTATCAAGAAAATAACGATCGTGCGTTACAGCAACAACTGTACCGGGAAATTCTTCCAGATAACGCTCAAGCCAAGCAACGCTTTCAGCATCAAGATGGTTCGTAGGTTCGTCAAGTAATAACATATCTGGATTAGATAAAAGTAATCGGCAAAGTGCTACTCGCCGCAATTCACCACCTGATAAATGGCTTATTTTTGCATCCCAATCGGGTAGGCGCAACGCATCGGCAGCGACATTAAGTCTGCGCTCTAAATCCCAACCACCACAGGCTTCAATATCAGTTTGTAACTGCCCTTGCTTTTCAAGTAATGTTGTCATTTCTTCATCACTCATAGGTTCAGCAAAGCGCATACTGATTTCGTCAAATTCTTTTAACTTATTCTTTATTTCAGCAACGCCTTCTTCAACAACTTCACGAACAGTTTTAGTTGCATCTAACTTAGGTTCCTGGGCTAAGTAACCTATCTTAATACCTGGCTGTGGTCTTGCCTCACCATTAAATTGCTGATCAACGCCTGCCATTATTTTTAATAGAGTCGATTTTCCAGCACCATTTAAACCTAAGACACCAATTTTTGCCCCTGGATAAAAACTTAAAGAAATATCTTTAAGAATTACTCGCTGATTATCTACTACCTTACTGACTCGATTCATTGTGTAAATATATTGCGACATGAATACTCCATTCTTTAAAGAAATTGGTGCAGAACATAAACTAAAGTATGTTGTTATACAAGGCCTCACACACCTCTCGATGGGTTATTTAGAACAAGCATAACTTTTTACATCTACTTAGAAAATACAAATGAGTAACTTTCAACCCCACTGCCTACTGCTCTTTTCAATAAATTTTCAAAAGCATGCTTGGACTAATGAAACTAAGACCAATCTAATATGACTTTACCAGATTGACCTGAAGCCATAATTTGGAAAGCATCTTGATAGTCATCAAGGTGAAAACGGTGGGTAATAACAGGCGATATGTCTAGGCCACTTTGCAACATAGCAATCATTTTATACCATGTCTCAAACATCTCTCGCCCATAAATACCTTTAACAGTTAATCCTTTAAAGATAACCTGATTCCAATCGATAGGTGTTTCTTGAGGCGGAATACCTAACATGGCAATGTGGCCACCATGATTCATTGCTTTAACCATATCGTTTAATGCCATAGGATTACCCGACATTTCAAGACCAACATCAAACCCCTCTAACATACCTAGTTCTTTTGCCACTTCAGCAATTGATTGATATTTTATATTGATAGTACGAGTAGCACCCATTTGACGAGCTAGCTCTAAGCGATGGTCATTGACATCCGTAATAACCACATGACGAGCACCAATATGTTTAACAATCGCAACAGCCATAATACCAATAGGACCGGCACCTGTAATTAAAACATCTTCACCCACCACATCAAACGCCAGTGCACAGTGCGTAGCATTACCAAAAGGATCAAGAATGGAGGCTTGTTCATCAGTGATATTATCAGGGAGCGCCAAAACATTAGTTGCAGGTAGTGCTAGGTATTCACCAAAACAACCTGGCCGGTTTACTCCAACACCTAGAGTATTACGACAAAGATGGCGCTTACCAGCACGACAATTCCTACATATACCGCAGGTAATGTGGCCTTCACCAGAAACGCGCTGTCCTATTTCTAGCCCTTTTACTTCACGGCCAAGCGCAACAATTTCACCATAGAATTCATGACCTACAGTCATGGGTACAGGAATAGTTGCTTGCGCCCAATCATCCCATGTGTAGATATGGATATCTGTACCACAAATGGCAGTTTTATGAATTTTAATTAAAACATCATTTACGCCATACTCAGGAACCGGCACATCCTGCATCCAAATTCCAGGTTCACGTTTAGCTTTTACTAATGATTTCATGAGCCTCCTAAGTATCGTTAAAACTTTTGGGAAAATTTATAAATCGCTTATTATTCGTACAGCAAACAAGCGCTTATACCCTTACTTAATCACATTGAGTAATTTTCCTACCTTGGAGAATGCTCCTAACGCTTGGTCTAAATGTTCTAATTCATGAGCTGCTGACATTTGAGTTCGAATCCGTGCTTTTCCTTTAGGGACAACTGGATAAGAAAATCCAACCACGTAGACGCCTTCTTGTAATAAAAGCTCAGCCATCTTCGCTGCCAGACTTGCATCACCAAGCATAACAGGAATAATTGGGTGTTCACCTGGAACTAAATTAAATCCAAGTTCAGTCATACCCTTACGGAAATAGTCACTATTACGCTTTAGTTTTAATAATAATTCGTTAGAATTTTCTAATAAATCAAGAACAGCAATGGATGTCTCTGCAATAACAGGCGCTAACGTATTAGAAAATAGATAGGGTCGAGAACGCTGACGTAACCAGTCAATAACAAGAGAATGACTTGCTGTATAACCACCTGAAGCCCCACCTAATGCTTTACCTAAAGTACCTGTAATAATATCGACTCTGTCTGAGACACCACAATATTCCGGCGTACCTCGACCTGTTTCGCCCATAAAGCCGACAGCGTGAGAATCATCAACCATAACCATTGCATCATATTTATCAGCTAATTCACAAATAGCGGGTAAGTTAGCAATGATACCGTCCATTGAAAAAACGCCATCAGTGGCAATTAAGCGAAAACGAGCATCTTTTGCAGCAATTAATTGTGCTTCCAGATCACGCATGTCATTGTTAGCATAACGAAAACGAGCTGCTTTACATAAACGAACGCCATCAATAATACTGGCATGATTTAAAGCATCGCTAATAATGGCATCTTCAGGACCTAATAATGTTTCAAATAAACCCGTATTGGCATCAAAACAAGAGGAGTAAAGAATGGCATCTTCTTTATTCAAAAAACGACTTATCTTATTTTCTAGCTCTTTATGAGGCGTTTGAGTTCCACAGATAAAGCGAACAGACGCCATGCCATAGCCATATTTTTGTAATGCCTCTTGCCCTTTATGAATTAAATTTAAATGATTGGCTAGTCCTAAGTAATTGTTAGCGCATAAATTAATCACTATTTCATCTTGAACTTGAACTTTTGCTTGTTGTTGGCTAGTAATGACTCGCTCATTCTTATATAAGCCTTCATTTTTAAGACTATTTAACTCACCTTGCAAGTGGTCCAGAAATCGCTCTTGCATCGCGCGCTCCTAATGAAATCAAAAATTGCCGTAATAATAACAAATTTTACACAGCTGCACTATTAAATGATAAATCGTTTACAAATCTTTTATGAATCAATCGCACCTTCAATCAATTCTTGCTAAAATGACCGCAACCTTTTAACCTATCTGACTCGTGTAATGGTATTTCACAAATGATTAGTCAAAATGCACGTATTAATATGATTAAGCAGCAGCTTAGAACAGGCGATGTTCTTGATGAGAATATCTTAGAACTGTATGATAAATTCCCCCGTGATGAATTTGTTCCAAGAGCAATGCAGCAATTTGCTTATTCTGATATGCAAATTCCTTTGGCCCATGAGCAACGGATGATGAGCCCTTTAGAAGAAGGAAGAATTTTACAGGCGCTGCAGCTTAAAAAAGATGAAACTGTTCTAGAAATTGGTACAGGAACAGGCTATTTTACAGCTTTATTAAGCAATTTATGTAAGAACGTAATCAGCGTTGATTACTTTCAAGATTTTATAGACATGGCTGCTGTTAATTTAAAACGCCATCAGTGTAATAATGTTGAATTAATTACAGGTGATGGTTATAACGGATGGCTTGATAAGGCACCTTATAATGTCATTGTTATGACTGGTGCAATTACCACTATGACTGATACGCTGCGTTTACAGGTATTACCTGGCGGTAGAATTTTTGCCATTATTGGTAAAGAGCCTGTAATGCAAGCGATGCTCTTTACTTTAGGATTAGATGGAGTATGGACCCAAGATTTACTTTTTGAAACTTGTATCCCACCTCTAATTAACAGATTAAAGCCTAAAGAATTTATTTTCTAGGACGCATTCGCATGAAAAAAATGCTGTTTCTGCTATTTACTATCTGCCTTGCTGGTCAATTGCACGCAACAGACTTAATGGATATTTATCAACAAGCTTTAGAAAATGATCCTACTTTTAAAGAAGCTTATAGTACTTATATGTCTACAAGTGAATCTATACCCATTGCACGTTCAGCACTTTATCCACAACTTAATGTGGGAGCTCAAGTTAGTAGAAATGTTATAGAAACAAAAACAGCCAATGCTAATTTTGAGCAAACTTTTAATAGTAACCAATGGCAGATTAATGCGTCACAGGCTGTATTTAATTTTCAAGCCTGGGCGCTTGTACAACAAGCAAAAGCAACAGTTAAGGCAGCTCAAGCAACCTTTAACAATGCTGCGCAAGATCTTATGTTACGTACTGCTAGAGCTTATTTTGATGTCTTACTAGCTAGAGATACTTTAACATTTGCAGAAGCAAAAAGACGAGCTAATAGACGCCAACTTGAACAGGCGGAAGAACGATTCCGGGTAGGTTTAGATGCTATTACTTCTGTTTATGAAGCTCGCTCAGCTTACGATCAATCAGTTGCTCAAGTTATTACGGCACGCAATAATTTAGAAAATCAAAGTGAAAATTTGCGTAAATTAACGAATCATGTCTATGCTTATCTTGTGCCATTAAGAGACAGCCGAATTCCGCTTATTCGGCCTGAGCCAAATGATATTAATGAATGGGTCGATGTCGGTCTTAAACAAAACTATAATTTATATGCAGCTAAATACAGCTTACAGGCTGCAAGAGAAAATATACGCGCTCAAGCTTCAGGCGGCTGGCCTACTTTAGCCATTCAAGCCAACAGTGTTCAAACCCATAACGATGTTAATGGTGGCGGTGGAAATGTTTTTGCTCCTTCAAAGACCACAAATTCTAATATTGCCCTGGCCTTAAATTTTCCAGTATTTCAGGGTGGTCTCGTTGTTGCTCAAACAAGGCAGGCCCAATTTGATTTTCAAGCAGCCAGTGAGCGCCTAGAAAGAATTTATCGTGATGTTGTTGTTAATAGTCGAATTGCTTTTAATACCATTATTGATGGAATTAGTAAGGTTCAAGCAGATAGACAAACCGTAATTTCTCAACGCAATACATTGCAAAGTACAGAAGCTCAATTTCAAGTTGGGACACGTACTATGGTTGATGTGGTTAATGCTCAGCAACGATTATTTGAGGCACAACGCCAATTGGCAGAAGATCAATATAATTTAATTATTGCGACCTTAAATCTTAAATACTTAGCAGGCACTTTAAATGTAAATGATTTAGAAGAAGTCAATTCATGGTTGGCCACTATGCGGATTAGTCGATTCCCTCCGCCACTACCTCGAAGAGGCAAACTAAAAAGTAAGCGCATCGTCAAAAAAATCATACATGTAAAGCTTAAAGGAGCAAAGAAACAGGGAACAAAAAAACAAGGAACAAAGAAACTTAAAAGCTACATATGTCCTATAAATGACCTTTTATCTAATAAGGTAAGTGCGCCATAAAGGATAGATTATCTCTTTGATATTGCACTCACCTTATTTAAAATCGGTAAGCTGATGCAATTTAAATCAAAACTCTTTATAATTACTCTTCTTTTTTACTTATCAAGAGAGCTTAAGACTGTTTTAGAAAAGCGCGCCTAGAGGCGGTAGCTTTTTATTATAATTATTCCTGTCTTTATAATATGCAGGCTTTTATTTATCTATTCTTGGCAATTTAGATGTTCTACATAAATAAAAAATCGAAGTAAAAATTTTTTAAAGCAGGACGAAATTTTAGTCTTTATCATTATATTAGGTTGTTAATATGGTATTTAATCCAACAGCTGTTGAAAAGAAATTATTGCACTACACGGGCAAAGCCATTGCTGATTTTAATATGATTCAACGAGACGACCGGGTCATGGTTTGCCTCTCAGGCGGTAAGGATTCATTTACTTTATTAACATTGCTGCATTTATTAAAGCAGCGCTCAAATCACAAATTTGAACTATTTTCTTTTACGCTTGATCAGGCGCAGCCAGGTTGGGATGATAGTAAAGTCCATGCCTGGCTTAAAGATAAGAAAATCCCTTATGAAATTCTAACCCGTGATACTTATAGCATTGTTAAAGAGAAAATTCCTGAAGGAAAAACCTATTGCTCCTTGTGCTCGCGGTTGCGACGAGGAATTATTTACCGTTATGCGGAGGAAAATGGGTTTAACAAAATTGCTCTAGGCCACCATCGAGATGATTTAATCCGTACTTTAATGATGTCTATTCTTTATAATGGTGATATTCGCTCTATGCCTCCTAAACTATTAAGTGATAACAAAAAACATATTGTTATTCGGCCTTTATGTTATGTACAAGAGCGCGATATCATCACTTATGCCAATGAACAAAATTATCCAATCATTCCCTGTACATTATGCGGTTCACAAGAAAATTTAGCACGCAAACGTATAGGTAAGTTAATTGATGAACTTGCAAAAGACAATCCTAAAATACCTAGTAACATTCTACATGCCTTACAGAGTGTTAAACCAAGTCAGTTAATGGATCAGACTTTATGGCAATTTAAAAACTTAGAAAGCCAATTGTTAAATAAAAAAGAGCTAGAAAATCCCGTTTTTCTTGAGGAAGAGCTTGAGACATTAGAAACAGAATAATTTTATAATAAGGGTTAAACAATATAATATTATCCATATAGATACTCTGTGACAATTATAGCTCTCTGTCATGCACACAAAATACCTATCATTCATGCTCTCGTAGCGGACAACTCCTTGCGATCAAATAGATAAAAAAGCATAAGTCATTGTAAAGCTAACTTTAAAGGGCTTGATAGTATCAGTTGGTTTATTTTGCAGGCGGCTATGCCAAAAGAACCCTGTCATACCTGCGCGGCATTGTCGCGTGGATAAATTTGAGAATTAATTATAACCAAAAATGATCCTATATCATCCCGAGAATTCTGTGTCATCCACAAATCCTATGTCATCCTCGCGCAGGCGGGGATCTATTCATCAATTAGCACGGATGTTAATTTTTAGATGGATTCCCGCCTGCGCGGGAAAGACATTCATTATCCACGCAACAATGCCTACTCGCGCAGGCGCGTATCTATCTTGCAAACAAATCAATAGATAAAATAAATTACCGAAAGCCGCCATTTAAAAACTACAATATTTTATTCAATGCTGCAGCCTTACATGGATGCCCGCCTACGCAAGCATGACAGAGGAAGTTGGGTAAGACAAAGAAATGTCGCAGACAGATATAATAACAGGCAGATATAATAGAAGTTTTCGCAGGTGTGACCAAAGTCTTAGCGCCTATACCAAAAAATCCTGTCATACCCGCGCAGGCGGGTATCCATCTTGCCAATAACACAATTGCTAAAATTAAAACACTGAAGATAACTGGTTAAAAATTACGGCGTTTTAATCACTGCCACAGTCCACATGGACGCCCGCCTACGCGGACATAACAGAGGAAGTTGGCAAGACAAAATTTATAAGAGTCGCTTGTTGACAAAAAATAGTTTCTTAAAAACTAAAAGTAAAGATTTTTGTAGCTCACATATTTAACTGATTGTTTTCCTTTAAACTGTCATTAATAAAACTTCCTTTTCTCTTTATCGATCAAGTTAAGAAATATTTCTCTCTTGTAAAGATTCACAAATTAATCAATTTGAGCTAGTATCCTCACAAGGTTAATTAATTAACAAAATAACTATGAACGATGCTGTAATGACAACTTATCGAAAAGCAAGAATTTATCAACAAAGGCATTTCAAGTTTGATTTTGTTGCTGCAATAGTAGTTTTCTTGGTGGCCGTTCCTCTTTGCTTAGGGATTGCTCTTGCTTCAGGCGCTCCTCTTTTCTCAGGTATTGTAAGTGGTATAGTTGGGGGCGTTGTCGTAGGTTTATTAAGTGGCTCGCAGGTAAGCGTAAGTGGGCCTGCAGCAGGAATGGCAGCAGTAGTTTTAACCGCAATCACGCAGCTAGGCGATTTTCAGACATTTCTTTTAGCGTTAACATTAGCAGGTCTTATCCAAGGCCTTATAGGTACATTTCGTGCAGGCTTTATCATTGAATACGTACCATCCAATGTGGTCCAGGGTCTTTTATGTGCTATTGGTATTTTGTTAATTATCAAACAAATTCCATTGGCCTTTACTCTATCAAAAGATCTTAAAGAGTTGCAGAGTCATTTATTAGAAACGACCGAAGGCTTTACTTTTAGCCCCCTCTACGAGTTTTCACAACATATTAATGAAGGGGCGGCGATTATTTCTTTGATTTCCTTTGCAATTTTAATTTATTTTGAAAAAACTAAATTGAAATTTTTGCGTGGTATTCCAGCTCCTATTATTGTAGTTATTGCTGGCATTTTAATTAATGAACTCTTTCTTATCAGTGGCTCAACACTAACTCAAAATAACCCTCATTTAGTAAATATACCTAAAAATGATGGATTTATTGACTTCTTCAGCCAATTGCAGTCCCCTAATTGGTCAGCTTGGAACAATCCGAAAGTCTATTTATATGCACTTGTTATTGCAATTGTTGCTTCCCTTGAAAGCTTACTTAATGTGAAAGCTTCAGAAAAATTAGATAAAAAAAGGCGAATAGCGGGTAAGGACCAAGAGTTAGTTGCCCAGGGAACTGGTAACTTTATTTCTGGCTTAATTGGCGGTCTACCTATTACATCTGTTATTGTGCGCACTTCTGTCAATATTCAAGCTGGCGCAAAAACAAAAATGGCGGCTGTTTTACACGGCTTTTTACTCTTTTTTGCGGTGCTATTAATCCCAGGTTGGCTCAATAAGATTCCTCTATCTACCCTTGCTGCGATTTTAATATTTACAGGCTATAAGCTAACTAAGCCTGCAATTTACAAGTCAATCTTCGCTCAAGGTTTAGATCGATTCATTCCATTTATAGCAACTGTAATCAGCATTGTTGTTTTTAATTTGCTTGCTGGTATTTTAATTGGCTTAGCTATTAGCTTATTTTTTATCCTAAAAACCAATAGCCAGGCCCGCTTAGATATCATTAAAGAAGTTTACCCAAATGGTATTACTAACAGACTTATCTTGCCTCAGCAGATAACTTTTTTAAATAAAGCCTCCTTAGTAGCTGAGCTTAACTCAATACCAGATAATTCTCAGCTTATTATCGATGCACGCTACGCTCATTATATTGATAAAGAAATTATTGAGCTTATTAAAGAGTTTCAACAAGAACAAGCTCCTCTTAGGAATATTTCTTTAAACTTAATTGGTTTTAAGAACCATTATGATATTCATAATTACATCGATTTTATTACCGTAACAACTTATGATGTACAAGCTACTTTAACACCTGTTGAAGTGTTAACTCTTTTAAAAGAAGGTAATCAGCGCTTTTTAAATGATACCCGTATTCATCGCATCTCCAAACTGGATATTAAATATACAGCGCAAACACAACATCCTATGGCTGTTGTTTTAGGGTGTATTGATTCACGTGTCCCGGTAGAAACTATTTTTGATATGAGTTTCGGCGATCTATTTTGTATACGTGTAGCTGGAAACGTCGTTAATGAAGATGTTTTAGCAAGTATTGAGTACGCCTGCCATGTTGTTGGAGCGAAGCTAATTGTCGTACTAGGGCATACTCGCTGTGGCGCTATTCAAGCTGCCTGCGATAATGTTGAGAAAGGTCATATTACGCAGCTTTTAGCGAAAATTAAACCGGCCATTAATGCTGAAGTAGAAACTAAAGAAGATAGAACAGGCCAAAATAAAAAATTTATTGCTAATGTTACTGCATTAAATATTGCTAACACGATGCATCAAATCTATCAAGACAGCGAAATTATTAAGTTATTAATCGAACAAGAAAAAATTGCTATCGTGGGTGCAATTTATGATGTTGAAAGTGGCCGGGTTAATTTTGATGATTACTCCAATTATATCACCCGCTTAGGAAAAACCAGTGACAAAATGTTAGTTCATAAAACACGTCCTATTATAGAACAAGCTAAAGAACTTAAAACTACAGTTTAAATATAATTAATATGCTAATAAATAGGGTAAATACCGTAGATAAACTACGGTATTTTAGAATTTAATAAACTGCTTAATTTCAAAGATTAGCTTAATACTACTTACCTAAACAATTTACAGACTCTGCTAGAAAGTAATATCTTTAATCATGGCTTCAACCCAAACTTTTACTTTTGGCTGCATAAAACGAGCTGGGTGATAAAAAATAAACACAGGTATTGTTGGCATTGGATAGCCCGTTAATACTTCTACTAATTCCTCTTTTTCCAGTGCTTCTTTGACTTGATAAGCATGTACGGCAATAATGCCTAATCCTTGACGCGCGCAATCAACCATGGCTGTTGCATCATTTAAAAATAAACTCGGTTTTAAGAAAATAGTCTCGCCATTAGCAAAGGTCCAAGAATCATTTGGGGCCCGCATACTATGTGTTATATAAGCATGATTTGTTAAATCAGCTGGTTTTTTAAGTACTCCAGATTGCTTAAGGTAACTTTTTGATGCACAAAAAACATAACGAGTGGTGCCGATTTTCTTTTGTATAGAATTAGAAGCAACTGTCATGGACATACCAAAAACAACATCTAAATCCTCAGCAGATAAATGAGGAACTTGCTCTGCAATTTGTAAATCCAGGGTAATTTTAGGATACTTTTTTTTAAAACTTACCATACGCGGTATTATTATTTGTTCGGCAAAAAAGCGAGCACTTTTAACCCGAATTAATCCAGAGGGCTCTGTTTTAGATTTAGCCACCATACTAGTTGCCCGCTCTAATGAAATTAATATGTTTTGTACCTCTTGATAATACATTTCACCTATTGCTGTTAAAGTTACTTTACGAGTAGTCCGTTCAAACAAAGCAGTGCCTAGTTCCTTTTCTAGCAGAGAAATTTGTTTACTTACCGCAGCAGCTGAAATATTTAATGCTTTAGCTGCTGTGGTAAAATTACAATGTTGTGCAACTTTACAGAATGTCTGGATTAAACTGAATGTATTCACTTTATCTTTAGTTAATAGGCTCACTTTTATTTTACCGCGTCCTTAAATAAGAATAAAAATGATAAATCGCAAATTAGAAATAATACATATATAATGAGCAATTTGATTGTAATTAGGAACTAATATGCGCACATCTCAATGGTTTTTAGCTACGCTGCGAGAAACGCCCAGTGACGCTGAAATTGTATCACATCAGCTTATGCTGCGAGCAGGAATGATTCGCAAGTTAGGATCAGGTTTATATACTTGGTTACCGCTTGGACTGCGAGTTCTACAAAAAGTTGAGCAAATTGTTAGAGAAGAAATGAACCGCGCTAACGCCATAGAAGTTTTAATGCCGGCAATACAGCCTGCTGAATTATGGCAAGAAACAGGTCGCTGGGACACCTTTGGCGGACAATTGCTAATCATGAAAGATAATAGTGGTAGAGACTACTGCTTTGGGCCTACTCATGAGGAAGTAATTACTGACTTAATGCGAAATGAGTTACGATCATATAAACAATTACCCATTAATCTTTATCAAATCCAAACAAAATTTCGTGATGAAATTCGTCCGCGTTTTGGTGTAATGCGTGCCAGAGAATTTATTATGAAAGATGCCTATTCTTTTCATTTAACTCAGGAATCGCTGCAAGAAACTTATGATGCAATGTATGCAACTTACTGCCGGATTTTTGATCGATTAGGTTTAAAATATCGGGCTGTAGAAGCAGATACCGGCGCTATTGGTGGCTCCGCATCGCATGAATTCCAAGTGTTAGCTGATTCAGGTGAAGATATTATTTTCTATAGTGATAAAAGTAATTATGCGGCCAATATAGAACAAGCAACAAGTTTAGCCCCACCTCCTGCTACAACGTCGCCAACTCAGGAAATGGAGCTCGTTGATACCACGGGTAAAAAGACGATTAAAGAAATCTCAGAGTATCTTAATGTTACACCTGAACAAACTGTCAAAACGTTGATTGTAGAAGGCACAACTCATCCTTTAGTTGCCTTAGTTTTACGTGGTGATGACGAACTAAATGAAGTCAAAGCCAGTAAACATCCAATTATTAAATCGCCTCTAAGGTTTGCAGACGACAAAATTATTGAATCTACCTTAGGCGCACCTGTTGGCTCCTTAGGCCCTGTTAATCTCTCAATTCCAGCTATTGTAGATTATAATGCACTAGCGCTTACATCGTTCGTGTGTGGTGCAAATCAAGCTAATAAACATTTCATTAATGCAGCTTGGAATCGAGATGCATCTTATCAAATTGCCTACGACTTAAGACAAGTTAAAGAAGGTGATCCTAGTCCAGATGGTCAAGGCAAGTTATATGCTTGCCGTGGTATCGAAGTAGGCCATGTTTTTCAATTAGGCGATAAATATGCCAAAGCGATGAATGCTGCAGTACTTAATGAAGCAGGTGAATTACAAACATTAACCATGGGTTGTTATGGGCTTGGTATTAGCCGAGTAGTGGCCGCAGCCATTGAACAACATCATGATGATCGTGGAATAATCTGGCCAGAACCCATTGCTCCTTTTCGAGTAGTACTTATTCCTATTAACGGCCATCGCTCACCTGCTGTAGCTGAAATGACTGAAAAACTCTATCAAGAGTTATTAAGCTTAAGTATTGAAACACTTTTAGATGATCGCAACGAGCGACCTGGCGTTTTATTTGCTGATTGTGATTTAATTGGGATACCGCATCGACTTGTTATTAGTGAGCGCCATTTACAACAACAGGCCGTTGAGTATAAAGCACGAAATAAAGAAGAAGTCGAAATGATAAATTTAGATAATTTATCTAGTTTCTTCAAGCAATTAATTAATAATTAAAGTAATAATAATGCTTATGCGTTTAATTAAAACTAAAATGACATAAGCATTATAGATCAATTTTATCTAGTAGTTAACGAATATTTACCTCAAAAAATCCCTAAAATTAACTAATTGAGTAAAGTTTTTAAAATTAGATTAATAATTATATTCTTAAGATTTTCTTAATGATTTTATTCTATCATTGCCTAGATCTGTAATAAGCTATGTAGAGATATTATGCCTACTAATGAACTTAAAACTAAATCTACCTTATCAGATGATATTTCTCAGGAAGAGAATTTATCTTATGTATCAAGATATTTTAAAAAAATTAAAAATTTCCTAAACCCAGTAACAGAAGAGAAACTTGATAACTCTGTAAAGAAAAATAGTGATCTTTTTGATAAGGATAACCTACCTAAAGCCACCACTCAAAGTAGTGCTCTTGAAGAAGAAGAGGATGAAGATGATGAAGAGTATTACATTGGTTGGCTACTAATGTTGGCTCTTATTATTATAATATGCTTGCCATTTGTTGGCCCAATTACTCTATTTGGTATAGCTGTTGGGGCTATCGCTCTTACGTTCTTGCCCGCCATGCTGGAAAAATTTATAGACCTTATACAAAACCTTATACAAAAGGGTGTACAGAAATACAAAGACTGGAAGAATAGCGATGCTGAGCAAAATATAGATGGTTTTAATTTAACTAATAATCTAGAAGTTGCTGACAATGACTTCGCTAGTTCACATCAGACAATGCATCAAAAGGGGCTTGTTCCTTTAGCTTCAGGGGAAGACGACGAAATTGAGTTATCATTATTAAATTTGACTTCGATTACCCCTTTAAGCTCTAATGTCTTACAAAGTGAAAGTGATGTACCACCACAAAAAACAAATAACTTTACAATAAAATAACCAAAAGCTAAAAATAATATTTAAGCTTAAAGTAGCAAAATTCATAACTACCTATACCTACCGTAGGCTTAAATATTAATAATAAATATAAAAAAGGAATACTGATTCTATCCTTATCTAAGTTCAGGGAGAAACCTTATTTATCTACTTTTATTGCATCGAAACAATTCCTAGACTATTTGATGATAACCAACACTAGCTTAGATAGTTATTCAGCACCTAAAATAATATTTTAATGCACTTCCAAAACGCTGTTTAACAACTGCCGAGTATAATCATGCTGTGGCTGAGCAAAAACTACTTCACACGGACCTTGTTCAACAATTCTTCCCGCCTTCATAACCATGACATCATCAGCAAAATAAGATACCACGCCCATATTGTGGGTAATAAATAAATAGGCTATTCCTAGTTCTGCTTGCAACCGTTTTAATAAATTTAATAATTGTGCTTGTACTGATACATCAAGAGCACTCGTTGGTTCATCACAAACTAGAATTTCAGGTTCAATAGCTAACGCACGTGCAATACAAATACGCTGACGTTGCCCGCCAGAGAATTGATGCGGATAACGCTCAAGACTATTTTGAGGTAAATTAACATAATCTAATAACTGTAATTGTCTACGTTTAATAGCTGCTTTTTTCAACCCTTGCACTACCATTCCTTCAGCTAAAATTTCATTTACTGTTAAACGTGGATTCATTGATGAGTAAGGATCTTGAAAAATGATTTGCACCCTTTTGCGATAACTCTTTAAAGCGCCTCTTCGCAAATATGGTACTGATTGGCCGCGGTAATTAATCTCCCCGCCGGTAATAGGTAATAAATGAAGTAATGCTCGACTAACGGTTGTTTTACCACAACCTGACTCGCCAACTAAGGCAAGCGTTTTACCTTTATACAACTTAAAAGATAAATCATCGACTGCTTTAATTACCTTATGTTTACGCTTCAAAAATCCCTTACCTAGATGGTAATAAACTTTAAGATTTTTTACTTCAAGTATTAATTCGTGATTATTTTTAGCTAGAAAACTTTCCTCACTGACCTGCGGTAAAGGAGGTAATTCTTGGGAATCTGGATAAAGGTGGCAACGCACAAGGTGATTATTGACATGCTGTAGTGTTGGCAGCTTATGAGTACAAGGTGAAAATGCATGAGCGCAACGTGGATGAAAACGGCATCCTGGCGGCAAATCTTCCATTGCTGGAACATTGCCTGCAATGCTTGATAAAAATTGATTTCGCTTTTGATAATGGGGTAAAGAAGCCAAAAGTTGTTGTGAATAAGGATGCTTTACTTGCTTAAAAAATTCAGCAACCGCTGCTTCCTCAACAATTTGTCCAGCATACATAACGCACACTCTATCTGCCATAGCCTTAACGACAGCCAAATCATGTGTAATGAGTAAAATACTCATATGATTGTCCTGCTGTAATTTTTTCAGTAAGGTTAAAATTTGAGTTTGTATAATAACGTCTAAGGCAGTAGTAGGTTCATCAGCAATGAGTATTTTTGGATTATTAGCTAAAGCCATAGCAATAACAACTCGTTGCTTTTGTCCACCGGAAAGTTGATGGGGATATTGTTGTAAACGTAGCTCTGGCTCAGATATTTCTACTTTATGCAACAAGTCAATCATTTGCTGGTTAAGTTCATCAATAGAAAGCGTTTGATGTTGTAGTAAAGCTTCTGCTAACTGCTCTTTAATAGGTAAGACGGGATTTAAAGCAGTCATGGGCTCTTGAAAAATGATAGCTATATCTTGCCCGCGCAAATGGCGCATCTGCTGCTCCGGAATCAAAAGTACATCTTGCTTAGCAATAGTAATCTTACTTTCCTCACTGTAAGCAGCATTATTAGGTAAAAGACGCATCATAGCTAATGCAGTTAATGATTTACCAGAGCCCGATTCACCTAAAAGAGCTAATGTTTCACCAGGCTTTAAAGCAAAATTAATATCATCAACCGTTATAATAATGCCTTGGTCTGTTTGGAAAGCAACTCTTAAGTGCGCAACATTAGCTAATTTGCTCATAATAATTTAATTTAACCTAAATTTATTTTCTATCTGCTCCAGATGACCCTTTGCTTTTTTTATTATTAACGCTGCTAACTTTTGTAAGCAAATAACTTTTATTGAAGTAGCACGCCAATATAAGGCGACAGTGCGTGCAGGTGCGGGCCTTACAAATGGAATAATGGCTAAAGAATGATTAGATGATGTTTGCGTTTGCGTTGCTAAAGCTGGAATTAAAGTAACACCTGCACCAGCCTGAACCATAAGGCGTAAAGTTTCTAAGCTTGTTGCTGTAAAATCAATTTTTGTTTCTACTTGGGCTGATTGACATAGAGCCATTGCCTGCTCCCTTAAACAATGACCTTCAGCTAATAAAAGAACAGGTTGGCCTTTTAACTCTTCTAATTGAATTGATGGATGTTGATATAAGGGTGATAAAGCTGAGCAGATAAAATAAAAAGGTTCATCAAACAAATTATGTTGCACTAAGTCACCTCTTACAGGAGTAGCCATTAATGCCGCATCTAATTGCCCCTGATTGAGCATTGTCGTTAATGTATCTGTTTTTTCTTCAATTAGCCAAATACGCAATTTAGGAAATTTTTTTTGAATGTCAGGCATCACTAAAGGCAGTAGGTAAGGCGCCAAGGTTGGTATTACGCCTAAGCGTATTTCACCAGAAAGAGGATCAGCGCTAGCTCGAGCCAATTCCTTCATTTCTGCAACTTGATTTAAAATTGCTTGAGCATGCTTAACCAAGATTTGCCCTTGTTCTGTTAGCATCACTTGTTTATTGTTACGTTCAAACAAAATTAAATCTAACTCTTCCTCTAATTTTTTAATCTGCATGCTAAGGGTTGGTTGACTGACATAACATAATTTAGCAGCCTCACCAAAATGTTTTACCCTCGCCAAGACTACAAAATAGTGTAGATCACGTAAGTTCATCCATTGCCTTTTTCTTTAGCACTAACTGCCTGCTCAATAATATGTTCATTAATATCATTATAATGAATAGCACAAAACCCTGGCATTGTCGTATCAGTCAGACCCATAACTAATTGCTGATTTTCATTAATTTTATCAAGCAAATTCTCAAACGTTAGTTTCACTTTAGGTGACGAAATTTGTATATGCCAGATATTTTCTTTATCTTGGGTTGTTATAAATTGAGATATTGTTACGGGTATACCTTGTTCATTACGCCAGCCAGAAATAGAGCCTTGCGTCGCATCCGATTCTTGCAGACTTACTGAATACAGTCCACTACCGTCGTTAAAGTCACATAAAATAGATTTTACTAAATGTCTAAGCGGTTGCGGTTTATTAACCCAAATTTGTTTAAACCAAGCCTTTTTAGCTGTGACAAATTGCTCTTTATTATCATTAGGTAAAATATGACCATTTAAACGGCCTGTTTGGTTAATAAGAAACTCTATACCTATTCTTAATTCTTGCTGTCTAGGAAGGGCTTGCGTTGAGCCCAACATATCAACCTTAAAATTAAACCCTTTTTTCTTTTTATTTTTTGCACCAAAAACCCAGCTATTATTAATTGGATTAAAGCGCAAAAAGAGATTCCCTACTTGCCAATGGGTAAGTTCAGGATTATCAATTAAGGTATTACTTTGTTCATAAACTAAAATTTGTTTTGATTGCGCATCAATAACAGTGGCCAAACCATGAAAATTATTATAGTTACGTTGTATTTCAAAAAAATAAATATATCGTTCACCACTTTCATTAGTGGCTATTCCTGAGAAAGTCCAATCTGCTTGAGGCACATGCAAAGATGAGATCTTTTGAATAATGGTAGGCTCGGCACTCTCTGCAGATTCTAGCACTTCAGCATGAGCGAAAGAGTAATTTAGTATTAATCCTAAAAAAAATAAGAGAGTATAAGTTTGCATTCGTTTCATGTTGGCAATAACCTTTTAATTTGGTCATGTGACCAGAAAGCATCCCAAAAAGTATCACTTAATTTAGCCTCTACTGGTAAAAAGTACCAATCATTGGTTGCAAACGATTGACACTTTACCGCATCTTTTTCTGTCATGATGACTTTACTCTCTAAAACATTTAATTCTTCTTTAGAAAATACATGATGATCTGGAAAAGAGTAGCTAGTAAACTTTATACCCATGTTGGTGAGAGTAGTATAGAATCGCTGCGGGTGACCAATTGCAGCTACTGCCGCAATTGAGCCGGTTAATTCTTCAATATCAATCATTTTATCTGTTACTAAATTAACTAATTGCCCTGGTTGCATAATCATTGGATAGGCATTAGGCCACTTGCCTTCATTCACAATTAAAAAATCAACCGTGTTTAAACGTTTAGGATGCTCACGTAAAGGACCGGCAGGTAAACATAAACCATTACCAAGGCCCCGAATCCCATCAATAACTACTATTTCAATATGGCGCGCCATCGCATAATGCTGTAATCCATCATCGCTAATAATAATTTGGCTTTGATGATGTGTAATTAAATAACGTACTGCTTCACTACGTTTAGGTGCTATCACCACCGGGCAGTCTGTCTTTCTAGCTAAAAGTAAAGGTTCATCACCGACTAAACTTGCCTGATCAGTAGGCTGTACTTTATAGGGAAATTTTTTTATTGTTGCACGGTAGCCACGACTGACAATGCCTACTTTTAAGCCCTTATTCTTTAAAGCTTTAGTTAAAGCGATGACTAAAGGCGTCTTACCAACTCCACCTACTGTTAGATTACCTACTACAATAATAGGTACTGAAAAATTTTGTTGTTTAAAAGATTGTAAATAGGCTCGGCGCCAGTCTGTGATTTTTTGATAACAGTAAGAAAAAGGCCAAAGCAACCAGCGTCCTGGATGCTGATTATACCATAAATTCTCTAAACTACGTTGCATCAACCACACTTTCCTTTTTAATCTCAGTTAATAAACTCTGGGTGCGATAAAGCTGAGCATAGTGGCCATTTTTCGCAATTAGCTGCTGGTGCGTACCCTGCTCAACAACCCTTCCCTGATGCATCACAACAATTCTATGTGCATTTTTTACTGTCGATAAGCGATGTGCAATGACAAGTGTCGTTCTATTTTGCATGATCTCTTGTAAAGCCGATTGAATGTAATGCTCCGATTCACTATCTAGAGCAGAAGTCGCCTCATCAAGTATTAGAATAGGTGCGTTTTTTAAAATAGCACGCGCAATAGCAAGTCGTTGTCTTTGACCCCCCGAAAGTAGAATACCATTTTCACCAATTTTGGTATCATAACCTTCTGGCAGACGCACAATAAATTCATCGGCATAAGCAAGTTTAGCAGCAGCTATAATCTCTGCTCGACTCACATCAAAACGCCCATAAGCAATATTATTAGCTAAAGTGTCATTAAATAAAGTAACTTGCTGACTAACTAAAGCGATTTGCTGTCTTAAGCTGGTTAATGAAATGTCTTTAATAGATATATTATCTAAGAGAATTTGACCTTTCTGTAATTCATAGAAGCGTGGAAGCAAACTTGCCAGCGTTGTTTTCCCACTGCCTGAGTGCCCTACTAAAGCCACTGTTTCACCAGGCTTTATAGAAAAACTAACATGGTGTAAGATAGGCAATCCCTCACGATAAGCATAAGTCACGTTATCAAATTCAATAGCGCCTTTTATACGCTTAGTGAGTTGTTTACCCTTATTCTCTTCAATAGGACTGTCAAGCAAAGTAAATACACTTTCTGCACCGGCCAGCCCCTTTTGAATGGTGGCATTTAATGTTGTAAGCGTTTTAATTGGTTTAATCAATTGTAACATAGCAGCAATAATAGCTAAAAAAGAGCCTGCTGTAATCGGCATAACAGTCGTAAGTTTAATTGCAGCAAAAATAATTAATGCAATACCTAGAGCAATAATAAATTGTACACCAGTCACGTTAATGGCCTTACTCATGGCAACTTTCATATCATTAACTCTTGATGTCTCCGTTGCTTGATTAAATTTTCGCATTTCATAATTTTCGCCACCAAAAATACGCACAACTCGGTAGCCTTCAATCGCCTCAGCAGCAATTTCAGTGACTTCACCCATCGTCTTTTGTACTTTATGACTAATACGTCTTACTCGCTTATTAGTGAAATTAACTAAAATACCAACAAAAGGGATGGTTAATAAAAACATTAAGGATAATTGCCAACTAATAACCATCATGACTATTAAGAGCCCAATTACCAAGCAAGCATTTTGTACAAAATCGGTTAATGCATCCGCGCTAACCTGCGCTACTTGCTCAACATCATAAAGAATTTTAGATAATAATTGACCTGAAGTTGCCTGGTCATAATAACTAGATGGTAACTTAATAATATGGGCAAAAACATGTTGTCTTAATACTTTAACAACAGAGCGAGCAACCCAAGTCATACAATAGCTACCTAGTGAGCTTACCAAGCCACGAAATGTGATTCCTATTAAAACAATGATAGGAATTTTTTTAACAAATTCTAAATCAATATTTATAAAACTTTTATCTAAAAAGGGCCGCATCATGTAGGTAAATGTAGCGTCAATCAAAGAATAGATAACATTGGCAAAAATCCCTAAAAGTAAAACTAACCAGAAAGGTTTAACATAACGAAGCAGCCGCCAATAAAGAAAACGTGTTTTACTCGAGAATGTTTGAGTCATTTAGAATTAAATATGCAAAAAAGTGAAATTGTAGCCGCAAACCTTTCTGAGTGCCAAGTTTATTGACTTTATTAACATAGATAATTAGCTAAGTTATAAAAGTTAAATTGATTTGAGTAGTTAATTATCCTGTAAAGACAATTTACACCTACTTGTCATGCCCAACTTTCTGTCATGCCCGCGCAGGCGGGCATCCATGGGGGTTATAGCACTGATTAAAATATCGTAGTTTTTAACCAGCAACTTTCAGTGTTTTAATTTTAGCAATTGGTTTGCTGGCAGGATGGATACCCGCCTACGCGGGTATGACAGAGTTTTTAGTTTATTTTACACAAATACGTATCATGCCCAACTTTCTGTCATGCCCGCGCAGGCGGGCATCCATGGGGGTTATAGCACTGATTAAAATATCGTAGTTTTTAACCAGCAACTTTCAGTGTTTTGATTTTAGCAATTGGTTTGTTTTGCAAGATGGATATCCATCTACGCGGGTATGACAGATTTTTTAGTCTATTCCCAAAACCTCACGATACCCGTCTATGCGTATATGACAGGAGGGCTAAGGAATGATTATTGAGTGGCCTTACTTAATTATTAAATTAGTTTGATTGATAGCTGCTTACCAAAGTAAACATAATTGCTTGTGATATGTACAAAAAGAAATTAGTAAAAATAGCGCAATCAATTACCATTCCGATTGCGCTATTGCTTAGCCTAGTTTAGGGATTTTGAATTTTATTTTTGATATAAACGCCTGCTGGCTTTAAGCGATCATCTGTCCAGATATTTCTAGAGCAAGTGCCTGTTGTCCAGATAGCACCTGAACGAAAATCATCCGAATGATTCCAATTTGTCCAGCCTATTTTTTTGCTTGCCATAAGTTGCATGTATCTATCAGACATAGCAAAATCATTTTCACCATCACCACTAAATGTTTGCGTACCAAATTCAGAGACAAAAATTGGTAGAACATTAGAAGCGCTATCTAATGCACTTAAATAATTATCTCTATGTGAGGCAGCGTAAAAATGGAACGTATACATAATATTTGGAAAGTTTACTGGATTATTAACAATTTCCTGATAGCTACTACCTTCAGAGACTCCTAAAGAACTCCAAGCTCTCGTACCTACTAAAATAGGTGCGTTAGAATCAATTGCTCTAATCACTGGAATAATTTGATCAGCATAATTCTTGATAGTCGCCCAACTAACACCATTAGGCTCATTGGCTATTTCATACAGAATATTGTTTTTATCCTTATGTACAGTAGCAATATCTGTAAAGAATTTCTTAGCCCTCTCTAAATTATAGTTAGGATCGCCAGGGTTTAAGATATGCCAATCAACAATAACATATACACCACGAGCAGTTATTTGATCAATTAAGCTACTCACTTGCTGTGTGAATTGCGCAGGATTAGTTTCATAACCACCTTCCTGAACATACAAAGCAATTCGAATGACGTTAGATTTAAAACCACTAACCAAGACATCTAATGCTGCAGGCGTCATACATTGACTAAACCACTGTAGCCCATGTGAACTCATGCCTTTTAACTGAATAGCTTCACCGTGCTCATTACATAGTTTAGTTCCACATACAGTCAATTGGCCATTTACTGCAACAGGTGTACCTGTACCTTGTTTAGTTAGAGCAATTGCGACACTCGCATTAGGAGTCGCTGTAAGTGGTTGTGGCGTAAACTTAACAGAATAACCACTAACAGGTTCTGCTGACAAAGTATATATCACACCATCAGTTAACATGACCGTTTTTGAACCATTACCATTAGACAAACTAACAGTAGTCGTTACTGGCGCGGTATTATTATTCGGTGTCAAAGTAACTCTTAATGAGGCTAAAGTAGTTGGTGCCCCCGTAACATTCAAGGTCACTGAATCTTGAGCTACCTGAACACACTTATAAGTCAAGTTAGTTGTAGGAGCGCTAGTACTTGCTGTTAAGCTTGCTGGATTAAAGCTTGGTGTACAAGTATAACAATTGTAGTTAATTGTATCTGTTGAAAACGTATACACACTACCTGCTTTCAATTGACTTACTGTTGTGGTTGTATTCCAAGCCACAGTCTGTGCTACTGAGCCACCTGATTGGTTTTCCCTAATTAACACAACTGGCTTACCTGTATAGCCTGTTAGCACGCTAGGCAAATCTTGCACATTAATTGCTATTCTGCCTGACTGTTGTGTTAAGCTATAAGTAATAGTAGAAGACGCTTGCTGGTTAGCATTAATAGTTATTGAACTTGGTACAGCACTACCTTGATAAGTACCACCAGCGCTATCAGTCACAGCTTGGGGAGATATGGTATAGGAACCTGGTGCTAAATTAGGCACTGTGACAGTTGTATTCCAAGGTAGCTGAACCTCACTAACTTTTTGGCCATTCATCGTTAGGTGAACTAATGCATAGTTCTGAGTCACAGTACTTGGCTTTGCAGTCGCGTTTCTTAATTGAAGACTACCTGTTTCAACAGGTGTTCCACCAACATAAACATTAACTGTACCATCTATATGAGTATCTGTCGCAACACCATATTTAATCTGGATTGATCTACCTACTGGTAAATTAGTGCTTGTACCAGGATAAGCGGTAAAGTGCATATTAAGAGTTGCTAAATACGTTCCGTCTGATTGAGGCTGTGAACTAATATTAAGAGGGCTATCAGGATAAGGTAGTGGTGAGAATTCACCCCAAAAAGAAGTATTTAGAGGCGCCCTATTTTTAAACGTGACTGTCGTATTTTCAAAATCAACTGCTGCAGCGCAATTGTTTGTTAATCGTAGTGTAACCGATTTCCAATACTGATCGCCCGTTACTATAAATTGTGAACTTATACACGTAGTCGGTTGAGCAGCAACAACTGGCGCTTCTATGGGTTGAGATGCTGAAGCAAGTATGCTTTGTGTTAACAAAATTAGCGAGCCTAAGCCGCGCAGACGATATCTCATAATCATTTTCCTTATGAATTGAGTTAAATAAAATACGCACTGATTTAGAAAAATATAAATTTATGAAAATTACTTTCTGATTATTCAAAATAGACTAAAAAGTAATTAAATCAAAGTATAATTTTCGTAATTGGTCATTTTAACTAATAGTAACATCCCATTGAAATGAAACTGATACATTCTTTCCCTAAATGTGATTTAATTTAAACCACATTTGAATAAAAGAAGAATTTCGTTTATAAAGAAAATTCTTTTTTTATATGGACTTAAGAATATGAAATATCTTAAACGACTATCCCTTACCTTTTTTACTTATCTATTTATATTACAGGTTTCATCCCAAGCCTTCGCCCATGGTGTTATTGAAAGCCCACCATCACGGATGCAATTTTGTGGGGTAGAGAGCAAACCTGATGAAATTTTTAAAGATAAAATGACTCATGAAAAATGCCGACCTATCATGACTAAGGAAGACGGCAGTATAGATAACAGTATTTATAATTTTATGGCTGTTTTAACGCATACTATCGGCCGTTCTACTAAACCTATTGAGCAATTACCTAAATATGTCTGCGGCTTTGCTTCTGAGATGTGGAGTGGTGGTAAAACACCTTGGGATAGAGCAAATGATTGGCCAACAACTCAAATTGCAGGTGGTCAGCAAAAATTTGTTTGGAACATTTCTTGGGGAAACCATTTCGGTGACACAGAAGAATTCGTTTATTGGATCACAAAACCTGATTTCCAATTTGACCCTACCAAAGAGCTAACTTGGAATGATTTTGAAACAACCCCTTTTTGTCATCTTAAATATAACGATCAATCACCCAATGCAAATCCAAATGTAGTTCCTGATAAAGCAACTAACCGATTTATCACAACTTGTAATGTACCTGCACGTGCTAATCGCGCAGTCATTTATGGTGAATGGGGACGAAATCATTATACTTATGAACGTTTTCACTCGTGTATTGACGTTGTATTTTCACCCGATGACACTAATCCTCCTGTAGTGAAAGCAGTTATTAGACCTCTACCTGCTAGTGTTACAGGCCCTACCGAGTTACAACTGGATGGTAGTCAATCTACTGGAACCAATTTAACTTATAGTTGGTCGATTGATGCGGAAAATCAAACACCTTATCAGCTACAAAACAGTCAAAGTGCAAGAGCACGTTTATTAATAGCTAATATTAATGCTCAACAAATCGTAAGAGTTAATTTAACCGTCCAGCAAGGCCAAACAACCAGTCGAGTTAGCACGCAATTTACTCACCTTCCTGCAGTGACTGCAACATGGAAAATGGTTGGTAGAGCAACACTGGATTCGACCTTACAGGCTGGTGATAAGATTCAGTTACGTCTTATCGATAATGCTGGAAAAGATTATCTCTTCCCTAGCACGCCACTACAATTAACTGCCGATACTGCTAGACCTGAAAATTGGGCCTACACACTCGCGCAAGCCGTTAACCCAGGCAATCAATTTTCAGCAAAGATTGGTGTGCTAAGTTCTGATAATAAAACCATTGAGCCTATTCGATCAGCTACAGATAACATGATTTATGTACCTGTTAGTAGCACGATTGCCAATGGCTACATTCAAGTCGAAAAGACAACTGATCCAACTGAGCCCTGTGTTTCGCAGCGCAAACAAGGATCAAACAGCTATTGGTTAGGTTACGATATTTATGCTGATACAACGCCTATTTTATTAAACTTTAGCGCTACAGGTATCGACTTAACTAAGATTATTGTCGATAAAGGTGTATTTACTGATGTAAGAATATTAGACAAAGATAAATTATACATTGGTGGCAAACCAAATTGGGTCACTAAAACTAACCCAGGTTACATGGCCTTCTTTGGTCCCAATTATGGTAGCTATGACCCCTTTAATTCAACTGTAAATGCTAATTGTCAAACAGGGGCGTTAATAAAGAAATAACAGCTTAAGATGTCAGGCTATAACTGACTATACAAAAATAATCATATCAAACTAAAGAAATGTAGGTTGGGCCTCGGCCCAACATAACAACTCAACAAAAACTTTAAATATTGGCTTTTTGCCACAAGATCGAAATGTCGGGCCCAGGCCCGACCTACGTTGACTATATTAAAAATGGAAGGTTTAAACAATTTAGTTAAATATAATCTCTTTTTTAGACTCAGAGTTGTCTCTTGTTAATTGACTACTTGAAGGACGAAAATTCACAGGCGGTGGTAAGTTATTTGTTTCCATAGAATCAGTTTGTTCTTCCTTAAAGTCAGGCCCTAACCCCTCAACAAGCATTCTTCCATGAGATGACTCATACTTTTGCTCTTTACCTTCCTCATTTGAAGAGACAATCTGGATTCTTTCATTATTGGCTCCTTTAGAATTTTTATACTTATTATGAAGCCATTTAACTCCATCTATAGCGAATTTTACAGTTATTGGAATAGCAGCTCCCAATAAAGCACCTGCAGCAGCACCAATAAGAGTACCGACTATTGGAATTGGAATAAATACGGTTCCTAAAAATGCACCGCCAATAGCACCACCGCTGGCAAAAGCTAAAGTGGTAAACCCTAAACCATTCTTAGGTTGGCCGGTGGCAAAATTAAATATTCCAGCGCCAGCAAAACCTAATGAGGCTGTACCACCACCGCCAATTAGACCACCTAAAATCATACCAGTTGCAGTACCAACACCTGGAATAGGAATAAGAATAGTACCTAAAAATCCACCTATACCTATACATGCAGCAAAAGCGATGCCTAAACCTATTTTTGCACCTAGTGCTTGGGTTTGAAGACCTCTGTTATCCTGCTTAAGCTTTTCATTTTCTTGCTTAAGTTTCTCATTTTCTGTATTGACTCTATAAGCATCTTCTTCATCGTCCGCACTAGTTAGAAGTAATAGGAATTTATTCCACTCAGTCTCTATTATAGGGCTTTCTAATCTATCTTCTTCTATCTGAAACAAAGGCTGCCCTTCTTCTCTAGAACTTAAAGGCCCCTTCTCTTTCTCTTCCTCTTTGGCGGGAAGTAAAAAGTTATAGAATGGCTTTAAAAGGTAAGTATCTATATACCCTGATGAAATAAATGCAGTTAGCATGGAATAAAACATAGCTAAATTTGCTGAGCCTACACTTCCTTGTGCTTGTACATTTGTTGTAACAGGCAACCATCCTTTTTTATAGCTCTCGAGTGATTTTTCTTGTTCTGCTTTATCTTTTATGGCTGTAATTATCGCCATATCTTTTTCAAATTTATTACCTAATTTCTGACCACATGCAGTAGCTAGATGAAAATGAATTATATCTAATAAAAATCGATCCCGATCACATAGTATACTATCTCTAGGATCCCTTGGTGCATTATTAGAAGAAAAGAAATATGTAAAACGATCGTAATCCAAGTTATGCCGATCATTCTCCGCACCAACATATTTCCCTCTCTCATCAAAGCTCTCGTGGCAAAATTTGATAACATCTATCTCTCTGTCTATCTCATCTTCTGTTGCCCCATACCGGATATATCGGCTTACAAAACACTGGTTTAATTTTGCCGGAGTTTTAAGGCAACTTAGAAATTCTTCTAAATACCATTTTTGGAACTCACGTTTCTCTTTCTTAGGCAAACCAATAAAATCGACCATATAATTAATTCTATTTAATTCAATTAGTATAATTATACAACATAAAGCTTAAGATATAATTAATAAGGATATTTATTAAAAAATTAATTTGATTTGTCGGGCTAGGCCGATCTACGAAGGAGAAATATAACTTGTTTTATCGCTGTCTAGAGAGGTATTGGAAGCTGTTTCTTTCCTGCTTTCTTGTTTTTTCGTTTCCAAGCCACTAGTTAAAGACGGTTCTGACCCTTCAACCCGGGTAACATCAAGGCCCCTAACCATAATACCTGCCGAATGGCGACCTACTGTTCCAAAATTATCCTTATCTTCTTCACTATTCCCCAATAACCAGGATCAGATTTAGAAGTCATAAGAGAAAATCCACACGGTTTACCAGTATCGTTAAAATATGCAAAAGATAAGGAAACTTGGTTATCTTCTCCTAAATGAGTAAAAAAATCTCCACTTTCTTTCAAGCTAGTGGGTACAATTTTGCCAGACATTACTCCAATTTTATACATCAACTCGCAGAAGACTGAACCAGTTATGCGCCCTTGAATATAATCTTCAGCAGCAACACCCTCCTTTTCCCACGCTTGTTCTAGATCCAGAAAAGTTCTTTTAGCCGAAAAATCTAAAAAGCCAGCGCGAGGAATATCGACTTTAATAACCTCTCTTCCTGCATTAGAATCTTGAGACGCAAACATTTCCACCGGAATCAGATTTGTACAGCCTCTACAACCCTTTTGTAATAACCTCCAAAAATTGTAATCATAGTTTTAACAAAAGAAATGAATTATAATCAACTTTATCAGAAAATTATTAACACAATATGATTAGATTATTGTCTTTTTGTCAAATTATAGATTTACTTGAAAGTAAAGTAGAGATAGATATATAAGTACAATTAAATTGTAAATTCAAGAAAAGGATTAAACTGACTTTAATTTAAATTGCTAAATTATCCCTTAATAAGATAAATTTTTGAGCAAATTTGGAATCAACTGAGGCCCCTGATAAATTAAGCCTGTATATACTTGCAGTAAATTAGCGCCTGCAGCCAATTTTTGCTGCGCTGATTGAGTATCAGAGATGCCACCAGCGCCAATTAAGGTTACCGCAGAGCCAACTACCTTTTTTAGTAACTTTAAACACGCTGTTGAACGATTTAATAAAGGATTGCCACTTAAACCGCCTTGTTCCTGGCCAAAAGGTGTATTTTCAATGCCTACTCGTGAACACGTTGTATTTGTAGCAATGATGCCATCTATGTTGTTTTCAATAACAGTATTAGCGATTTGTTTTAATGTTTCATCGTCCTCGTCAGGAGAGATTTTGATGACTAGTGGAACATAACGCTGGTAAGTATCTGCCAGTTCTTTTTGCTTGTCAGCCAATTGCTTTAGCAAGATGGATAGATATTCACTTTGCTGTAATTGCCGTAGATCAGGGGTATTAGGCGAGGAAATATTAATCGTTACATAAGAGGCATAACGATATACCTTTTGCAGGCAAATTAAATAGTCATCAGCAGCAGCATTTAAAGACGTATCTTTATTCTTCCCAATATTAATTCCTAATATGCCCCGATATTGGCTTTGTTGAATATTTTTTATTAAGGTATCTACGCCTTCATTATTAAAACCCATGCGATTAATAATAGCCTCATGAGTTGGCAATCTAAATAAGCGTGGTTTAGGATTACCTGCTTGTGGTCTAGGCGTTACCGTGCCTACTTCAATAAAGGAAAAACCTAATTTATTTAATGCATCTAGATGTGCCCCATTTTTATCTAAACCGGCAGCAAGTCCAATCGGGTGCTTGAAGGTTAGCCCCATCGCTACAAGGGGGCTGGTATTTGGTACTTGTTTAAATAGGCAAGCCGGCAGATAGTGAAGTGCCTTTAAAGTTACCCAGTGCGCTTTTTCAGCCTCGAGTTTAAAAAGAAATGGACGAATCAGCGAATACATAGAAAAGCTCGCTATTAAGGTTAGCCACAATTTAACTTAAATTATTAAAAAATCAATCTTAACTTAGCAGGTATAAGTGAAATCACACCTCTAGCCACCACTTGTCGTTCCCGCGCGGTATTGCTGCGTGAATAAGTTTGAGAGTTAATTATAACCAAAAATGATCCTATATCATCCCGAGAATTCTATGTCATCCTTGCAAATCCTACGTCATCCCCGTGCAGGCGGGGATCTATTCATCAATTAGCACTAAGGTTAATTTTTAGATGGATTCCCGCCTACGCGGGAATGACAGAAAAAGGAGCGGGAATGACAGAAAAAGGAGCGAGAATCACAGGAAAGAAGTGAGAATGATAGAGAAGGAGCGAAAATGTTAGGAAAGGAGAGGGAATGATAGAGAAGGATGGCATAGAAAAAAGGATTAATTACTAAGCTCATTTTAACCATGTTATCTTATAACAAGATTAAAGATGCGAATTTAATGAGCATTGCTGAGCCCATACGCGTAGCATTGCATTACCCTTTGGTTGTAGATTATAGCTAACACTGCGCACTTCAAGACCATAATTTTCTTGCTGTAACTGCAACATGACCGGCCCCAATAGAGGTGATGTTTGACTGAAGCGATTGATCAAAGGAAATATCCGCACCTCTTTGGCAACACGTGCAAGCTCTTTAATTGCATTAATATGGAAATCAACATCTTGATCTTCAATGTTAGCAAATAAATAATGTGAACTTAACGCTAAATCAAATGAAAAATCAGCAAAAGAAAGCCGAATATCCTTTAAAGGAAGATAACGCTTTTCTTTTTTACCCTGCAAATAATCATTAAAAAATGATTGCATTCCTAAACGCCTTTTTTGTACTAAGCCATCTAAATCACCATAAGCAATAAAATTAAATTTATCTTGGTCGCGGGTAAGCTGCTCAAGCATATCAGAAAAAACAAGCGTTGTTTTCGCTATCAGAGTTGATTTATCTAAAACAAATAGAGGATCACAGCTAATGCAGTATTTCTTATCTTGAGTCAATTCAGTATTGAAGGCACTAGGACCACTACCATATTCAAGTATTTTACCTGATAAATCCTTTTCTGATAAATCAAACATATCCTGATATTCATCAACATGATGGCCCCATAAAACTAAATTACTCATGTATTATTCTCCATCCTCTCTTACCTACCCAATTTTAAGTATTTATTGTGGCAACTTATATTAATTAAAGCATGTTTATTTAGATTTAATGTAAGTTTGTCTCTGTTATGTCAAACTCACGTTAATTACAGTAAACCAATTATCTTAAAAAGGTTTAAGCTTAAGGCTAGGCAACTTAAATCTAATTGAGTATAGTCTAGCCTTTATTTGCATAAATAGCGTGGGTTCGGTATACATAGTAAGAACGCTTGTTATTAAACATCCGCTATTTTATAAAGCACAACATGTAAACTAATTAGACTAAAATTTAGCAAGTTCGGTATAGAAATAATCCTACTTTCATACGAACTTTCATACTAAGTAACAGGAAGATACCATGCATATTGGTTTAAATTATCAGTTAGGTGAAACGCTTGATCTTTTAAGAGAAAGTGTTTATCAATTTGCCAACCAGGAAATTGCTCCATTAGCTGCCAAAATTGATGCTGATAATGCCTTTCCTAATCATTTATGGCGAAAACTTGGTGAGATGGGATTATTAGGCGTTACCGTGAGCGAAGAATATGGTGGCGCTAATATGGGTTATTTAGCACATGTTATTGCAATGGAAGAGATTTCGCGTGCCTCTGCTTCAGTTGGATTAAGTTATGGTGCACACTCTAATTTATGTGTTAATCAAATTTATCTTAACGGCAATAATGAGCAAAAACACCGATATTTGCCTAAACTTATCAGTGGAGAATATATAGGCGCTTTAGCCATGAGCGAATCAAACTCAGGCTCTGATGTTGTTAGTATGCAATTACATGCCCAAGCTGCAGATAATAAATTTATTCTCAATGGCACTAAGATGTGGATTACAAATGGCCCGGATGCTGATGTGTTAGTGGTCTATGCTAAAACAGATAAACAAGCAGCCAGTAAAGGGATCACGGCGTTTATTATTGAAAAAGGTTTTAAAGGATTTCGTACAGCTCAGAAGCTAGATAAATTAGGCATGCGCGGCTCAAATACTTGCGAGTTAGTTTTTGAGGATTGTGAAGTCTCTGCTGAGAATGTATTAGGCGAGATTAATCAAGGCGTACGAGTGTTAATGAGTGGACTAGATTATGAGCGAACTATCCTTGCTGCTGGGCCCATAGGTATAATGCAAGCTTGTTTAGATATTGTGCTTCCCTATGTTCATGAGCGAAAGCAATTTAATCAACCTATAGGTGAGTTTCAATTTATTCAGGGGAAACTTGCTGATATGTATACTGACTTAAATGCTTCACGGGCTTATTTGTATGCGGTAGCTCGTGCTTGTGATTCAGGAATAGTTAGTAGGAAGGATGCAGCAAGTGTCATTTTATATACAGCTGAAAAAGCAACGCAAATGGCACTGCAGGCTATTCAGATATTAGGCGGAAATGGCTATATTAATGAATATCCTACGGGACGTTTATTACGTGATGCTAAACTTTATGAAATTGGTGCAGGAACTTCAGAAATTAGGCGCATGTTGATTGGGCGTGAACTTTTTAAAGAAACAGTATAAGGAATACCATAATGGAACAGAACGATGTAGTTATTGTTGCAGCAAAACGAACCCCGATGGGTAATATGTTAGGCGCATTATCAAATTTATCGGCTCCTGACTTAGGTGCTGAATCTCATCGTGCTGCTATTGATTATGCACAACTTTTACCTAGCGACATTGATGAAGTGATTTCAGGTTGTGTGCTGCAAGCTGGTATTGGGCAAGCACCAGCTCGGCAGGCTGCAATTAAAGCAGGCGTACCTGAAGCCATTGGTGCAACTACCATTAATAAAATGTGCGGCTCTGGTATGAAAGCTGTCATGTTAGCGCATGATTTAATTAAATGCGGTTCCGCAAACACCATACTTGCAGGTGGTATGGAAAGCATGAGTAATGCGCCCTATTTATTAAGTAAAGCGCGAGCTGGCTATCGCTTAGGCCATGGCGAAATGAAAGATCATATGTTTCTTGATGGTTTAGAAGATGCTTATGATCGAGGTAAATTAATGGGCTATTTTGCTGAAGCCACAGCAACACATTATCAATTTAGCCGCAGTCAGCAAGATGAATTTGCTATTCGCTCGCTAGAACGTGCGATACAAGCTAACAACGATCGTAGCTTCGCTGAAGAAATTGTGCCAATTACGATTGCCAGCAAGAAAGGCGATGTAACGATTGAAAAAGATGAAAGCCCTGATCCAAATAAACTTGCAAAAATTGCGCAGTTAAAACCTGCTTTCCAAACCGATGGAACAGTTACTGCAGCTAATTCAAGCTCGATTTCTGATGGGGCAGCAAGCTTAATTATCATGTCTGCCGCCCAAGCAAACAAACTAGGTATAAAGCCATTAGCACGTATTGTCGCGCATGCAAGTCATGCTCAAGCGCCACAATGGTTTACAACTGCCCCTGTTGAAGCAATTCGTAAAGTTATGAACAGAGCGGGCTGGAAACAAAACGATGTTGATTTGTATGAAATCAATGAAGCCTTTGCTGTTGTTGCCATGGCAGCTATGCAAGAATTAGAACTTAGTGCTGATATGGTTAACATTCATGGCGGCGCTTGTGCATTAGGCCATCCTATTGGTGCTTCTGGCGCTCGTATACTAGTTACCTTAATCCATGCTCTAAAGCAAAAAACTAAAAAGCGTGGTGTGGCTGCTTTATGTATCGGTGGCGGTGAAGCAACTGCAATGGCAATAGAGCTAATTGATTAATTATTGGGTTCCGCTTACGCGGAATCTTAGATTATTACTCGTTCCTATTCATAAATTAAACAGGTGAGTATCTATAATATGTTTGATTAAATAGACGCTGCATTCTTTAGGGTCTGTTGATAATTGCTGTATAAGCCCTACGTGGCGCGGCTTGTCCGCGCCATGAAATCCTAGATTCCGCGGACAAGCCGGGGAAGATAGGCATTTTAGACATTTTTAAAATGAATTGCAGACCCTAATCTGTTGCAATTAAATAATAACTTGAGAATGTAATGCTTAAACAAAGTTTAATTTATTTAGTATTAAGTATCATCGGTGTCCTTTTTACTCGCTATATCCATACCTTTATTGTTTATACTGATATTTTCTACACCTATTTATATGGCAGATTATTTTTATTCTTTAAGCCGACTTCCTTAGATATTGTTGTTAGCAAAGTTATTTTTTTGGTTTTAATTCCTGTTGTTATTGTAGGCATACTTGCTTTGCTTTACCGATTAATAACAGTAAGAAAAATGCCTTATTTTATTGAGCTAACCTGGTTGCTTTGGTTAGTCCTTATGCTTAGTAATATTTTTATTCATTGAGAACTCTTATGCCCAAGCTTATCAGTCAAATTAATCCCACAAGCAATGAATTTAAACAAAATGCTGCTGTCATGAATGATTTAGTGGCAACACTGCAAACAATTATAAAAGACATTGCCCAAGGCGGTGATGAAAAAGCCAGACAACGACACTTAAAGCATGGAAAGCTACTGCCGCGAGAACGATTACAGCGTTTATTAGATCCCGGCAGTCCCTTTCTTGAACTATCACAATTAGCTGCTTATCAAGTTTATGAAGACAATATTCCAGCTGCCGGTTTAATTACAGGTATCGGTCAAGTTATGAACACAGAATGTATCATAGTCATTAATGATGCAACTGTTAAAGGGGGCACTTACTATCCTCTAACTGTAAAAAAACACCTACGTGCTCAAGAAATTGCAAAAGCCAACCACCTACCTTGTATTTACTTAGTTGATTCAGGTGGCGCTTATCTACCCATGCAAGATGAAGTTTTTCCAGATAAAGAGCATTTTGGTCGTATTTTTTTTAACCAAGCTAATTTATCTGCAAATAATATTCCGCAGATTGCAGTTGTTATGGGATCTTGTACTGCAGGTGGCGCTTATGTACCAGCTATGGCTGATGAATCGATTATGGTTCGTGAGCAAGCGACCATTTTCTTAGGAGGCCCACCGCTAGTGAAGGCGGCTACAGGCGAAGTGATTAGTGCAGAAGAGCTAGGTGGTGCTGACATTCACTGTCGTCAATCAGGGGTCGCCGATCATTATGCAGAAGATGAAGCCCACGCTTTGCATTTAGCACGCACTACGATTAAACATTTAAATCGTAAGAAGCCAGAGTGGTTAACCCGTATAGCAAGCCGAGAGCCTCTTTATGACCCTAAAGAATTAAATGGCATTATTCCCGCTGACCCGCGCAAACCTTTTGACGTGCGTGAGGTCATTGCTCGTCTTGTTGATGGTTCTGAATTTGATGAGTTTAAAGCCTTATTTGGTAGCACCTTAGTTTGTGGTTTCGCTCATTTATTTGGTTATCCGATTGGCATTATTGCTAATAATGGTATTCTTTTTGGAGAGAGCGCGTTAAAAGGAACTCACTTTATTGAGCTATGCGTACAGCGCCAAATTCCACTTCTTTTTCTCCAAAATATTACGGGATTTATGGTTGGCAGTAAATATGAGGCCTCAGGTATTGCTAAACATGGTGCTAAAATGGTAACTGCTGTTGCTAATGCTAATGTACCAAAATTTACCGTCATTTTAGGCGGAAGCTATGGTGCAGGAAATTATGCAATGTGCGGCCGTGCTTATGATCCGCGTTTCTTATGGTCTTGGCCTAATGCGCGCATTTCAGTTATGGGCGGCGAGCAAGCTGCTAATGTTTTAGCTCAAATTAGCCGAGATAAACATAAGAAAGCAGGCACACTCTGGTCTGAGGAGGAAGAAGAAGCTTTCAAAGAAAAATTACGTAATCAATATGAAAAGCAAGGGAACCCCTACCATGCTAGTGCAAGGTTGTGGGATGATGGAGTAATTGCACCAGAAGATACGCGTAGAATTTTAGGTTTAAGTTTATCAGCCGCTTTAAATGCACCGATTAAACCCACGCGCTTTGGTGTTTTTAGAATGTAAGGAACTAAATATGAGTGAATTACTAACGGAATTACAAGATAAGGTTTTTATCCTTACTTTAAATCGTATCAACAAGCATAATGCTTTTGACGATAAACTCTTAAGCCAATTTCAAGAAAAACTAAATGAAGCCATTGGCAATCCTCAAGTGAGAGTTATCCTTTTAAAAGCAAATGGTCCCCACTTCTCAGCCGGCGCTGATTTAAGCTGGATGCAACGCATGGCTCAATTTAATGAAGAGGAAAATTTAGTTGATGCTCTCATTTTAGCCCAAGTCATGAAAACACTTTATCAGTGTCCAAAACCAACTATTGCTGCCGTTCAAGGCGGTGCTTTTGGGGGAGGCGCAGGATTAGTGGCCGCCTGTGATATTGCCATTGCCTCCACAGAAGCTAAATTTTGTTTTCCAGAAGTTAAATTAGGTCTGATTCCAGCTGTTATAAGTCCTTATGTTGTCAAAGCGATTGGCGAGCGTGCTACAAAGTGGTTATTTATGAGCGCACAACCTTTTGATGCTGAGCAAGCAAAGCAACTTAACTTAATTCAATTTTGTGTTAAAAGTAGTGCACTTGCTAATTTTGCACTTACTTATGCAAGACAAATTGCTGAACTTGCTCCGCAAGCAGTAGCAGATTGTAAGACGCTAATTAACAACGTATGCAATAAACCTGTTACCGATGAGCTTGTGCATGAAACGGCTGTGTTAATTGCTAAAAAAAGAGTATCAACCGAAGGTCAGAAAGGCTTACAGGCTTTCCTTAAAAAAGAGCAGCCGCAATGGAGCTAATTAGCAATTAATATATAAAGGTCGTGGCAGAGAAATTTATTTAATTTAATTAAAATACTTAGGATTTTCATGTTTAAAAAAATTCTAATAGCAAATCGTGGTGAGATTGCTTGCCGCATTATTAAAACAGCCAAAAAGATGGGGATTATGACTGCTGCTGTTTATTCAGCTATTGACAGAAATAGCCCTCATGTCGCGCAAGCTGATGAAGCTTATTGTATTGGTGAGGCTATTGCTAAGAATAGTTATTTAAACATTGATGCCATCATTAAAGCTTGCGTTGCAAGTAAAGCAGAAGCAATTCACCCAGGCTATGGTTTTTTATCTGAAAATTCTTCGTTTGCGAAAGCCTGTGCAAACGCTAATATTGTGTTTATTGGGCCTTCCATTGAAGCGATTGACGCAATGGGTTCTAAACAACTAGCAAAACAATTACTTGAAAAAACAGATGTTCCTCTTACACCAGGTTATCATGGTCATGAGCAAAATGATGATGTTTTATTAAATGAGGCAAAAAAAATTGGTTTTCCTGTTTTACTTAAAGCGGCAAACGGTGGTGGTGGAAAAGGTATGCGTGCTGTTTATAAAGAAAATGAATTTGCACATGCCTTAGCAGGAGCAAGACGCGAATCACAAGCAAGCTTTGCCAATGATACGATTATTATTGAAAAATTAATTGTTAATCCTCGTCATATTGAAATCCAAATCATCGCTGACAATCACGGCCAAGTTATTCACCTCTTTGAAAGAGACTGCTCAATTCAACGCCGCCATCAAAAAATTATTGAAGAAGCACCTGCTTTAAACTTAAGTCAAGCGCTACGCCAGAAATTAGCTTCTGCGGCCTGTCAGGTTGCAAAGTCAATTCAATATCGTGGTGCGGGAACTGTTGAATTTCTCGTTGATAACAATGAACATTTCTATTTTATGGAAATGAATACGAGATTACAGGTTGAACACCCAGTTACAGAGATGATTACCGGTATCGATTTAGTTGCCTGGCAACTAAAAGTTGCTGCTAATGAACCCTTACCCTGTAAACAAGAAGATATCGTGGCCAAAGGCCATGCTATTGAATGCCGTATCTATGCAGAAGATCCTTATGAGAACTTTATTCCATCCATTGGACAACTGCATTTTTTAAAAGAGCCTGTTGGTGAAGGCATACGCATTGATAGCGGTGTTAATAACCAATCAACAATTAGTCAATTCTATGATCCTATGATTGCTAAATTAATTGTTTGGGGTGACGATCGCAACCAGGCACTATCACGTACTCAATACGCTTTAGACCATTTTGCAATTGGTGGTGTTAAGTCTAATATCCCTTTCTTGCAAGCTATTTGTAAACATCCTAAATTTATTGCTGGCGACATTAATACTAATTTTTTAACTGAAGAGACAGTTAAACTTAGCAAGCCAGATAATTACTTAGGAACATTAATGGCCGCCTGCTTTGATTATGCAATGCTAGTTAATCAGAAACAAGATGCCTTATGGCAGCAAAATTTTGCTTGGCAAATGCATTTAACCAGCTATTGGCGTTGGCATTATTTATTAGAAGGGCAGCAAATTGAAGCACTCATCAAACCAATTAACCAAGAATCATTTTTAATTGAGCTAAATAATGAAAGCCCCATTAGTCTTATTTTTAAATTAAGAGATAATCAACTCTTTATTGAATACAACGAAAAAAGACAGTGGGCTTGGGTTGAGAGCACTGATGCATATTTAATTATCTATTTAAAAGAAGGTCCTATTTATTTTGAACGCTTTAGTTGGGAACAAACAAGTAATCAAAGTCAGCAAACAAATCATTTAACGGCGCCGATGTCAGCAACAGTTGTTGCTATTTTAAAAAAACAGGGCGATATAATTAAGAAAGGCGAGCAATTAATAGTACTTGAAGCAATGAAAATGGAACATACCATCCAAGCACCCAAAGATGGTATTGTCTCTGAGTTATTTTATGAAGTAGGCTCACAAGTTAGTGAAGGAGCAGAATTACTGACTATTGCCGATAGTAATTAGGAAATAAACATGAGCTATCCTCAACAAGTCACAATCGTTGAAGTAGGTCCACGCGATGGATTACAAAATGAACTATCGTTTGTTACAACAGAAACTAAAATTGCTTTGATAAATCAATTAAGTCAAACTGGGTTGCAGTATATTGAAGCAACTAGTTTTGTCTCAGCAAAAGCTATTCCACAATTTGTTGATAGTGAAATTGTTTTTAACTCAATTAATAAACCTAATGGGGTTCATTTTTCTACGCTTGTTCCTAACGAACGTGGGATGCATAAAGCACTTAGTTTAGGCGTCAAAGAAGTAGCGGTTTTTACAGCTGCTAGTGAAACCTTCAACCTGCGTAATATTAATTGCACGCTCACTGAAAGTATTGATCGTTTTAAGCCGGTATTTGATCTTGCCAAAGCGAATAATATATTTGTTCGAGCCTATATTTCTTGTGCATTAGGCTGTCCTTATGAAGGAGAAATTAAACCTGCTCGAGTTGCTGAAGTAGCTTTGCAATTGCTTAAACTTGGAGCGCAGGAAATCTGTCTTGGTGATACAATTGGAGTCGGTACACCTAAACAGACCAAAGCAGTTATTAATACCTTACTTGATTTTTTACCTAACTCCCAATTAGCTATGCATTTTCATGATACTTACGGGCAAGCTATTGCTAATATTAATGCTTCTCTAGATTGTGGTATTCATCGCTTTGATAGTTCTGTAGCAGGCTTAGGGGGATGTCCTTATGCAAGAGGCGCCACAGGCAATGTGGCCACAGAGGATGTACTTTATTTAATGCATGGTCTAGGAATTGATACAGGTATAGATATTTTCAAAGTTGTTGCCGCTGGCGATATGATTTGTAAAGCACTCAATCGCAAAAATCAGTCTAAAGTAGCTAATGCACTTTTAGCAAATCAGCTCTAAAATGGCGAAGTTTAAAATAGACGATTTTTCTTCCACGTCTATGTTCCCAGTTTGTCTGCGAAATCCAGCGGAGTTAAAGAAATGGATTCCCGCCTACGCGGGAATGACAAAGACAGGGGGAAAATGACAGGAACTGAATGAAGGAAGGAGCGGCATGAAGAGAAGAAGCAGGAATGACATGAAAAATGTTTGTCGTTCCTGCGCAGGCGGGAACCTATTTTGCAAGATCCAATGAAGGGTTAAAAGGAAGATTAAGCTTTTGTATGGCATAAAAATGGATAATTTTCTAAAAACAATTTTTTGAATTAACTTACACGAGAAAATAAACATCTATGAGTAATAAATTAGTTATCGGTTTAGTCCAAGAGCGCTGGTATTCTAACCCACAAATCCATCAAGAGAAGTTAGCAGCAGGAATTATGGCTGCGGTAAAACAAGGTGCTCGAGTAGTTTGTCTGCAAGAATTAACGCTCTCACCTTATTTCTGTACTCAACCAAATATTAACTGTGGACCCTTTATGGAAGATGTTTATACAGGGCCAACAGCGCAGTTCGTTGGCAACATGGCAAAACTAGCCAATGTGGTAATTACCGCTTCTCTTTTTGAAAAAGGCGGATTCAACACGGCTGTCGCTTTTAATCAACAAGGACAAATTGCTGCAATTACGCGTAAGCAACATATTCCCTGTGGCGAAAAATATCATGAAGATCATTATTTTAAGCCAGGCGACTCCAATTATCCTATTCATAAGCTTGCCGGACACGCTTTTGGATTACCCACTTGTTATGATCAATGGTTTCCTGAGTTATCACGTATTTATGGTTTAAAAGGTGCAGAAATTTTAGTCTATCCTACAGCGATTGGTGCTGAACCCACAGCACCTGGATTCGATAGCCAACCTATGTGGCAAAAGGTTATAGTGGCACAAGGTATTATGGCAAATTGTTTTATGGTAGCCGTTAATCGTATAGGTGAGGAAGATGGACTAGAATTCTATGGCAGCAGCTTTATTAGTAATCCATTAGGTGAAATTTTAGTGCAAGCCCCACGTCATGAGCCAGCCGTATTAGTCACTGAATTAGATTTTAATGTACGAGCACTTTGGAGTAGGTTATTTCCTTTTGCGAGCCAGCGCCAACCTCACACTTACCAAGAATTACTAAAAATTTAGGCAGGGATACTTAATGACGACTTCAATTGAATCTAATGCTTATAACATTGCGCATTGGGGAGATGGTTATTTTTCTGTTAACCAACAAGGCAATATTGAGATTCATAAGAATCCTAATGTCCCTGGCATTGAATTGCAAACAATTGTTAAAGCAGCCAATTACGCTGGATTACAATTACCGCTGCTTATCCGTTTTACTGACATTCTTCATGACAGAGTTTTAAAAATCTATGAAGCTTTTAAACAAGTGATAACAGATAATAATTATCAAGGTAGTTATCAATTAGTTTATCCAATTAAGGTTAATCAAGAACAATGTGTTGTACGAGAATTATTAAAAGCGCCTGCTCATACCATTGGCCTTGAAGCCGGTAGCAAACCAGAGCTTATGGCAGTGATTGGTATGTTAGGCAAACAAACTTCAACAATTATTTGTAATGGGTATAAAGATAGTTCTTATGTACGCACGGCTTTAATTGCCCAACAAATGGGTCATCAGGTATTCATTGTTATTGAGAAGCGTTCAGAATTAGATATTATTCTTAAAGAATCTGCACGTTTAAATGTAAGACCTACCTTAGGTGTACGTATTCGTTTAGTAACCAAGAGTGCTGGGAAATGGGAAAACACTGGCGGGATCAAATCAAAATTTGGATTAAATGCAGAACAGATACTAGATTTAGTCTTAAGCCTTAAAGAAGGCAACGCCCTTGATTGTTTAAAATTAATGCACTGTCATTTAGGTTCGCAAGTTGCCAACATTCATGACATCCGTTTTTGTATGCAAGAAGTGGCTCGATATTATGTTGAGTTAAGACGTCTTCAGGCACCGATTCAAACAATCGATGTAGGCGGCGGGCTGGGAATTGATTATGAAGGGACGCGAACTAGTACTGATTGCTCAATGAACTACAGTTTAAATGAGTATGCGACAAATATTATTTTAGCAATTCGGCATGTTTGCGAGGAAGCAAGTATACCTGAGCCTAACTTAATTTCAGAGTCAGGTCGAGCCTTAACAGCGCATCATGCCGTCTTAGTCACCAACATTACGGATTCAGAAGTTATTAAAAAGACACATGAGCTTCCCGAAATTGGCCCAGATGAATCCCATGTTATTCGTGATATTTGGGATACTTATCAATCTATTTATGATCATGCACCACGAGAAATATATCATTATGCTCTTCACTCCTTAGAAGAGGCCCACTCTATGTTTAAGCATGGCGTAATTACTTTAGAAGAAAAAGCGAAAGTTGAGCAACTCTTTACGGCGATTTGTTGTGAAATACAACGTAGGCTTGATGAAAAAACACCTGGTGATTCTGAATTAATGGATGTTATTAATGAACGATTAGCGGCTAAAATTTTTTGCAATCTCTCCTTTTTTCAATCTTTACCGGATGCCTGGGCAATTGATCAAATTTTTCCAGTTACACCTATTTCTCAGTTAAACAACAAGGAAAAAATACCCAGTATTTTACAAGATCTAACCTGTGATTCTGATGGCACAATCAAGTATTATCCAGGTCAATCAAGAGTTGAGACAACCCTTATGCTCCCTCCCTTTAACCCTGATAAACCTTATGCAATTGCTTTCTTTCTTGTAGGCGCCTATCAAGAAATTCTTGGCAATTTACATAATCTATTTGGTGATACAAATTCTCTTGATGTTAATTTAAAAGATGATGGCCAGTTTGAAATTAATGATTTGGTAAGTGGTGATACCGTTACGAATGTTTTAAATTATGCTCATTATGATACAAAAAAATTATTGCTCTCTTATGAAAAACAACTTATTAATTCAGAATTATCGCAAGAAACTATGCAAGGGTATTTAGATGAACTACGAAGCATCTTTTCTCAATTTACTTACCTTAATGGTAATAAAATTCGGCGTCTAGATTAATTGGTAATGAATTCCTAAATTAAGTTATAAAGGATAAATATGCTTACTCCCAAACAATTAGGTTTCAAAATGCCACCTGAATGGCATCCGCATACGGCTTGCTGGATGGCTTGGCCCTGTCATCTAGAAACATGGGCTAACATTGGTCTTGATAAAGCAAGGCTTGCTTATAGTCGTATAGCAAAGGCCATTGCTGAGTTTGAACCTGTTATTATGTTAGTTGACCCTAATGATGAAACAAGTGCAAAAGAACTCTTAAGTGGCAATAATATTACAATTCATATACTTGCTTTAAACGACTCGTGGACACGTGATACAGGTGCTACTTTCCTCTTAAATAAAGAAGGCGAATTAGCCGGGGTTGATTGGATTCACAATGCCTGGGGTGGTAATTATGCTGATTATGCGTTAGACAATCAAATTGCTACTGCCATTATTGAAGCTACACATGCTAAATATTTTAAAGCCCCCATTGTTATGGAAGGTGGCTCATTTCATGTTGATGGTGAAGGCACTGTCCTTACCACAAGAGAGTGCCTACTAAATCCTAATCGAAATCCAACCCTATCACAAACAGAAATTGAAAATTATTTACATAACTACTTAGGTACTAATAAAGTTATCTGGCTAAATAAAGGGATTATTGGGGACGAGACAGATGGCCATATTGATGAGATTGCTTGTTTTACCGCTCCAGCTAAAGTGTTGTGTTTAATTACCTCTAATAAACAAGATGAAAATTACGAGCGTTTACAGGAAAATTATGAAATTTTAAAATCCACAACTGATGCAGCAGGACGCCCCTTAGAAATTATCACGATTGAGCAGCCACCCGCTACTTATCTAGCGGGTGAGCGCTTAACCCTATCTTACATTAACTTCTACTTAGCTAATCAAGGTATTGTAATGCCTGCCTTTGGTTACAAAAAATATGATCAAGCTGCCTATGATATTATCCAAGGCTGTTTTTCTAATTACCGAATTAGGCAAATTGAAGCTTTAGATATATTTGCTGGTGGCGGAGGAATTCATTGCATCACGCAGCAACAACCCTTAAGTAAAAAAATAACTTAGACGATTAATGTAATATCCTCACTGATAAATGACAGAATAAATATAGAAAAGATACAAGTAACTCTTTTAAGTATCGGCCATGTGTGTAAACTTCATTATAAATGTTGTAGTCGTCGCCCACTAAATTTTAGACAAGGCGCAAGTGGCCAAGCTTGCAACGAAGTATAAAGCTTAGCGGGTGGCGCTATAGTTTAAATTTTAATAAAGCAGGGATTAACTATGAGCATAGTTTGGCGGCCTAAACATCCTGAAAAATCACAAATGTGGCAATTTATGCAATTTGTTGCCCAAAAGGAACATACTTCCTTTACCGATTATCAAGCGCTCCATCAATGGTCTATTGATAATAGTGCTCGTTTTTGGGAGCTCTTATGTGGTTTTTTTGCAATTGATTTTAAAACCGAACCACACAGTATATTAAATTATCAAGGGCATATGCTTGATGCCACTTGGTTTAATGGTGCAACGTTTAATTTTGCTGAAAAATTACTAAAAAGACGTGATGCTCATCCGGCTATTATCAGTATTAAAGAAAATGGTAAACGCCATGTATTAACTTATGTTGAGCTTTATCAGCAAGTTGCTATGTGTGCAGAAGGTTTAAGACAAGCAGGCATTAAAGAAGGCGATCGTGTTGCAGCCATGATGCCGAATATTGCTGAAACAATCATTGCTATGCTAGCAACAACTTCGCTTGGCGCTATTTGGTCTTCGTGTTCACCTGATTTCGGTGCTCAAGCAGCCATTGACCGCTTTAGTCAGATTGAACCTAAATTATTCTTTACTTGTAATGGCCATCAATATTCAGGTAAAGAGCATCTTGATTTTGATAAAATTAAAGAAATAGGCGCAGCAATCCCTTCTATACAAATAATCGTCATTTGTTCAAATTTAAATTTAAATAATGAGCCAACTATTCCCAAAGCCTGTTTGTGGAAAAAATTTATTAAACCAGCAAAGGATTGTGACTTTCACTATTTACCCTTCGCCCACCCTCTTTATATTTTATTTTCCTCAGGAACAACTGGAAAACCTAAATGTATTGTTCATGGCGCCGGCGGAACCTTATTGCAGCATATTAAAGAATTAGGCTTACATACAGATATTACCGCAAACGATAATTTATTTTTTTATACCACCTGTGGTTGGATGATGTGGAACTGGATGGTCTCTGTTTTAGCGCTGGGCGCGACTTTAACGCTTTATGACGGCTCACCTACTTATCCCGACGCTTATCGGCTTTTTCAATTAATTGAAGAAGAAAAAATTACCGTTTTTGGTACTAGTGCAAAGTTTATTTTAGCTGTCGATAAAGCCTTGGCAAAACCTAATAGTCGTTATAAATTAGAATCCCTACGTGCTATTCTTTCAACAGGCTCGCCTTTATTACCTAAAAATTACGATTTTGTTTATCAGGATGTAAAACCTGATGTGCAACTTAGCTCCATCTCAGGCGGAACAGATATTGTCTCCTGCTTTGCACTTGGAAATCCAATTCTTCCTATTTATAAAGGCGAATTACAATGCTTTGGTTTAGGCATGGCGGTTAATGTTTTTGATGAACAAGGAAATCCTGTTCGAGAAAAGCAAGGTGAACTAGTCTGTACTCGGCCTTTCCCATCCATGCCAATTTATTTCTGGAACGATAGCGATAAGAAAGCTTATCGTCATGCTTATTTTGAACGTTATGATAATGTTTGGGCGCACGGCGACTTTGCAGAGATTACCAAACACAATGGCTTAATTATCTATGGTCGCTCTGATGCTATCTTAAATCCGGGCGGTGTCAGAATAGGCACAGCAGAAATCTACCGCCAAGTTGAGAAAATTCCGCAAGTCGTTGATAGTGTCGTTATTGGTCAAAATTGGCAAGATGATATCCGGATTATTCTTTTTGTTAAGCTAAGAGAAGGTTTACAGTTAGATAAAGCATTAGAGGATTTAATTAAACTTACAATAAGAAAAAATGCATCTCCTCGCCACGTACCTGCTAAAATCTTACAAGTTCCAGATATTCCTCGTACAATGAGCGGAAAAATCGTTGAAGTTGCTGTACGGCAAGTCGTTCATGGCCAAGAGATTAATAATGTTCAATCCTTAGCAAATCCAGAGGCGCTTAATTATTTTAAAAATAGGCCTGAATTAGAAGAATGATTCTTTAAAAGATATTTGCAACTGACTAAGATCACTGAATGCCGCGAACAAGTCGCGGCACGTAGGTATAGGAGCCGTACTTAGGCACTAGGATTATTATCAAATACTGTTAAGCCTTGGCCTAGTTCACATTGCAGACTATATTCTTGGATACGGCTATAGTCTGTCGCTTTCATAAGCGTTATTTTAATATTAGCTTTACCATCAGCAGTGATATCGTATTTAGCGTTAGTAAAAATTGGCAAGCCTACAGCGCCAGGTTGATTTAAAGTAAAATGCTGATAGGCAGCCGTCACTCGCTGATTACTAATAACCATAAAAGCGCTTGGTTTAACAGAAGTAACAATATCTTGAACCGGCAAATTAGATTGGCACTCGTTAAGATTTAGTACATAAGTTAACTGCTTACCTCCACTTACAGCCTTACTTATTTGATCAAATTTTTCTAGTTCAGCAGCATGAACAACCGATAAGGCTAAACCTATCGTAGTAGCAAGTACTAATTTTTTCATTTCCACATCTCCTTACAAAAAAAGCTAGCCTGCCAAAATAAACTAATCTTGTCAATGAGATTTAAATTATTTTTACGATTTATCAAGAACTTATAAATTAACTGGGCGTTATTATTTAAAAAAGCAGTCTTAAAATAAAAGGAATAAGAGATAATTTCTACAAGCATAAAGATTAAGAAATCTTACTCTTGTTGGTTTTTTTTAATGCATATTTATTGTATGATATGGAATGCGCTGATTTGAATACTTAGCTTGCGGGCGCTCAAGATTAATTTTCTTGTAAATTCGGCTAAAGCAGGTTTTTCCTTCCTTAGCTTCCGCGCTATTATTCACCATTAATTAGTAAAACCAACTACCTGTTAGGTAATTAAGATGATTGAATTAACTGGTTTAAATAAATCGTTTGCCCATGTTAGTGCCTTAAAGGATATTAATCTATTTATTCAAGAGGGCGAGATATTTGGTATTATTGGCAAAAGTGGTGCTGGAAAATCCACCCTTTTACGCACGATTAATTTGTTAGAAAGACCTGATTCAGGTGAGGTGACTGTCAATAATCAAGTCATTTCTAATTTAAATCAAAAAGAATTGCGCCTTGCTCGCCATAAAATGGCAATGATTTTTCAACAATTTAATTTATTAAACTCGAAAACTGTTTATGAAAATATTGCGCTACCCATGCGTATTCAAGGTTATGATGAAAATACAATTAGAGAAAAGATAGAAGAGCTCTTACCTTTAGTTGAACTTCATGAAAAAAGAGATGCTTATCCTGCCGAGCTTAGTGGTGGTCAAAAGCAACGGGTAGCAATAGCACGAGCACTGAGCTCCTCGCCCGCTATTTTGTTATGTGATGAAGCAACCTCAGCACTTGATCCCAAAACAACTGAATCAATATTGCAATTATTAAAAAAAATTAATCAAGTATATGGCATTACTATTGTCCTAATTACTCATGAAATGGAGGTGGTAAAACAAATTTGTCATCGTTTAGCTGTTATGGAGAATGGTCAAATTATTGAAGTGGTTGCATTAAGTAATATTTTTAACGAAACTAACAGCCAAGCACGTAATATGCTTTATGCACAATTAAGCCCAGAATTACCTCCATCACTTGTAAGCCATTTACTAACGGAGCCAACTGATAAACCAGTGTTACGTTTATTTTTTCAAGGTGAGGCAGCAACAGTACCCTTTATTAGCCAAACAAGCCGAGAGCTTAATATCGATATTAATATCTTGCTTGCTAATATTGACCGTATTGATACCATCACCTGTGGCGTTTTAATTGTAGAGTTATACGCAGATAGGTCTTTATTAAATAATTTTATTGCACGCTGTAAGCAGGCGAATTTAACTGTGGAGATTTTAGGGTATGTCGCTGACGTTATTTTATGATTTAATACTTGCTAGCGGGCAAACACTTTATATGGTCTTTTTAAGTACCCTGTTTGCCATCATTTTAGGACTACCGCTTGGCACTTTACTTTTTAGTAGTACTAGAATAAAGCCTCATCCTATGCTAAATCGCTTTATTTCAGGGTTAATTAATTTTAGCCGTTCTATTCCCTTTATTATCCTATTAGTTGCCTTAATTCCTGTTACACGTTTTTTAGTAGGCACGTCTATTGGCATTAATGCAGCTATTGTTCCATTAACACTAGGCGCAACACCTTTTTTCGCACGTTTAGTTGATAATGTTTATCATAATCTACCTGCCGGTTTAATTGAGACAGGTTTTTCCATGGGAGCGACTACTTGGCAGATGATTCGACTTATTCTGTTACCAGAGGCCTTACCAGCTCTTATTCAATCAGTCACAGTCACGGCTATTACTTTAGTTAACTACTCTGCTATGGCAGGAACAGTCGGGGGCGGCGGTTTAGGTGATTTAGCGATTCGCTACGGTTATCAGCGATTTAATGTATTCATCATGGTTGCTACTGTGCTCATATTAGTACTTATTGTGCAATTAATTCAAGTCGGCGGTGATCGCCTCGCAAGACGATATTTACATACATAGTTTATCTAAACGTTTCATTAAGAGGAGAATTTCGTGCGTATTGTTGCTTTATTATTGCTTATATTGAGTCTTGTGGCTTGTAACAAGCCATCTCCTAATACCTTGGTTATTGGCACCATTGCAGGCCCTGAAACTGATTTAGTGGAAGTCGCTCGTGATGTCGCCTTAAAAAATTATGGCTTAACCATTAAAATAGTTGAGTTTAATGATTACAATTTGCCTAATGAAGCCTTACAAGATGGTAGCTTAGACGCTAATGTTTATCAACACCTGCCTTATCTACAAGCAGCAATGCAGGCGCATGGTTATAAATTTGAAGTGATTGGTAAAACTTTTATTTATCCAACGGGTATTTATTCTAAAAAATACAAATCACTTAGTGACTTGCCAAATAAAGCTACTATCGCTATTCCTAATGATCCTAGCAATGAAGCACGCGCGCTTTTATTATTACAAAATGCAAAATTAATTACTTTAAAGAAAACAACAACAGCTTCTTTAGATGATGTGGCAACAAATCCTAAACAGTTACAAATTAAAGAGTTAGATGCAGCTCAGCTTCCTCGGGTGCTATCAGATGTAGACGCTGCTGTAATTAATACAACTTTTGCAATTCCTGCTGGTCTAAGTCCTTCGCGTGATGCTTTATTTATCGAAAATAAAGATTCACCTTATGCTAATTTAATTGTTATTCGTAGCGACAGTAAGAAAAAGGCGCAGTTAGAGCAATTTGTAAAAGCACTTAATTCAAATGAAGTCAAAGAAAAAGCAAAAACACTATTCGGTGATGCGGCTATTCCAGCCTGGTAAGTTAAGCTTAATAGAGAGCTGAACGCCTAATGAGATTATTATGACTTCTGTCATTCTTGCGCCATTCTGATCATTCTCGGCTTATCTCGATTTCATCCTTGTCATTCCCGCGCAGGCGGGAATCCATTTCTGAACCACGTTTGTTACTTCTTGCAGGATGGGTTCCCGCCTGCGCGGGAACGACAAAGGATAGGATAGTACAACAAGATAGAAATTTTTATACAGACTTATTTTCTCTTATTTTATAAAACAAAGCCCTGCTGTAAAAAGAATTCTAATTTTGCATTATAAACATCGTATGCTTTACTTTGACTGCACTCAAATTAAAGCATATCAAATTCACTTAGCTCTTCTCTTAATCGCTTTTCTTCAAATAAGTCTTCAATACGACGTCGACGCTCTAATTTTTTACTTAAATTAACTTCCGTGTTCTCTTGAACTTCAATGAGTTCATCAACCCCTGTCTCAAAATCATTAAAACGCCGATTATTCATCGCACCTCTCCTTTGCTGGGTTAGTTGATTCCATGCTTGAGTTGGGCCCAATACCCAAAAATAACAGAATTTTAAAGCAAATCACAGCTTTATTTCTTAGGCGTAATAAGTTTAAACTGACTTCAAACTAAGATAATTGTATTACCCACTAATTATTAATATTTGAAAGAGTCATTAAACTTAATAACCCATAATCTAAGGGGTTAGTAAAGATATACTAGGAAAAGCTCAAATAAATATGATATTATGGAAGCGCTGACTGATGCGCTGGCTGTGTTAGCTGATTATCTGCTGACGTATTACTAGTATTTTTAGTTTCCTGCAGGGCATCTTTTAAGTCTCTTTGCGCTTGAACTGGATTTTTGATAAGAGACTCCTGCTCTTTTTTCAGGTTAGAGGCTTTCCGTTCCATTAATTCTCTTCTTGCCGGGTATTTCTCAAAAAGCTCCTCTACCTTAACTAGCTTATTGTTTACCATAATAGCAATATTTTTTTCCTTTTCCGTATTTGGATCAAAGCCTGCTAACAAAGCAGCTTCATAGGCTTTACGCCCTAACTCCATAGCATAATCATTATTATTCTCATAATTAACGCTTAAAGTAATCTTATCCGCCCCGGATGCCCTCACCATTTGAGCGATACTGGTTAAATCATACAGAACATAGTCATGACCAGAATGATAATAAGCAAAGCCTATTCTAGGAAATTGGATAGAAAATCCTCCTTTTTCATCATGCGTTACATCTCGGCCTGCAACTGTTTGAAGGTGCTCGATATCCTTAAAGTTTATCCCCTTAAACGTAGTTAAACCGGAAACGCCATAAGATATGGTAGCTCCTTGATCTTCTTTATAATTTTTTTCATATAATTTATCAATGTCAGCTCGCATTTTCTTAGCATGAGGACTATTGTAAAAAGAAGCTAAAGTGGAAATACGTCTCTGTTCAAAATCTGCTGCGTCATGCAATTTTTTAACCTGGTCTTTTAGAGCATCCTCAATTTTCTTCAACTCCTTTTCTTGAGAATCTTTAAGAGCAGTTTGCATGTCACTTTTAAGCTTTTCAACCTGGCCGCCTGAAGCACCCATTTTATTTGCTAAACTATTCACAAACGTGGTGTCAGCTAGTAAATCATTAAGTTTATTTTTTTCTTCCTCATGCTGGTTTTTAATCTCTTGTACTAGTTGGCTACGAAATTTTTGTATTTCACTAGCCACTTCAGCTGGGTTATGTGACACTTTGTTAAACTCAGCGACTGTTTTTTTAAATTTTTCTAGTGCTGTATTTGTAGCCTCTGTTAACTCTAATTCATGTTCTAATCGTTGAAGAATGGGGTCAGAAGAGGCTAACTTTTCACTCATTGGTTTGCCATCTGGGCCTTTAACTTCTTTTAAGTCTTTTAATCGCTCTTTTTTATAGTTTTGTATTAAATCTGTAACTTTTAGAGTGCCATCTATTTCATTATAGCTTCCACTATATTCGCGTAGTGATTTAGCTTTTTGTTCAGGACTAAAGACGTCTAAGTACCTTGTAGTGTGCCTAATTCGGGGCGTTGCACCATACACTGCTTTCACACCTTTTATCACACCTCTTCCAGCTGTTTTCACACCTCTTTTAATTTTCTGTCCCACTTTAGGCATAATCCACCTACTACACTAAACCTATTAATAAGATTAAGTATAACATCTTATCATTAATTTATAATTAAGAATTAAGCAATTTGATTATTTTTTTTCGATAATTTATCGATTTGATTAGCCATTGCACGGATACGCTGACATAGCGCATCAATTATACTTATTGTTAAATTTATATCCATATACTCAAATAAGTGATACCGCTTCAGCTTTAATAATAGACAGTTTTCCGCTGCTATTACTGATTCAGTACGTGGTTCAGGTGATAACACGGCTAGCTCACCAAAAATTTCCTTATCGCCTAGGGTGGCCAGCACTCTATTTTCATTTTGGACATTTACTTTACCCGAAACAATAATGTAAAGCCCATCTCCTAACTCGCCCTTCTTAATAATGGATGTACCTGCTTTTGCATATTCTTCTGTCACTCGGCCAGCAAGTTCAATCAATAACTCATCGTTTACATTTCTAAAAATATCTACTTTACGAAGTAGAGTCATTTTTTCTAATAAAATCATAATTTATGTTCTCCCACCCTACTAAAGAAAAATAATTTTCTTCCATTTTGAGAAAAACAATAAACAATCTGCTTTTAAAAAAACAATAATAATTAATTGTAGATTATTTTAAGTATGACGACTTACGGAGCTAATTTCTTCTTAATTTACCAAATTTTTCAACTTTTTACTATTGAAGGAAGGTAAATGTCAAAGCGAACCGTTTTTTCATGAATACTTGCTGAAGGCTCTAATAAAGGCAATACTCGTTTAGGCCACTTGACAACTACTTTTTGCAAGCATCGCTCTTTAGCTATTTGTAATAAGTCTAAGGCATCAATATCAGGTTTAATTAATTGCTGTAATACTTGTAATTCTTTTTTAACTAAAGCAGCCTTCTGACGTGATGGATGCATTGGATCAATATAAATTAAATCTGGATAATGTGGACTCTCTAAATTCGTTAAGTAATTGATTGCATCTTGCTCAATTAAATGGAGTTTAAGAGGGCTTGACTCCTCTTTTTGGCGGCTTAAGGCGTCGCTAAGTAAAGCGCCCATAATGGGATTTCGCTCTAACATTAATACCTCCGAACCAAAACTTGCTAAAATGGCAGCATCTTTTCCCCATCCTGCAGTTGTATCAATAATACGCATACCTTGCTTAGGTTTACACGCCCGAATTAATCCTTGATTTTTACCCTCTTGATACCTTTTTTGCCAAAAATGACGTGCAAAGGTACAATACAAAGGCAAAAATGGCTCAATATGGAGCACTAATTTCTCAGACGTTAATATTAGTTTTTTATGAGCTTTATTATTGAGTGGCAGATTTAACTTGTTAGCTAATAAAGTAGCTTCTTTTTTTTGTTCCTTGCCTTCATAACCTATAGCTAATTCACTACACATGCTTTAGCCATTAAGGAATCTACCCATTCAGCAAGCGAATTAAAAATGGGAACATCAAGGTAATTTAATAAGGCTATTCTATCAGTCATAGAAGATAAAATCATAATAGGTTGCGCACCAACAGCTTGGGCTGCTTGAATATCCGATACTCTATCACCTACAAAGGGAATATTTTTTAAATCCAAACAACCTAGTTTCCTTGCTAGTGCATACAGCATACCTGGCATAGGTTTACGACACTTGCAACCTGCTTCAGGTAAATGTGGGCAATATTCAACTGCATCAATTCTTCCACCCACCCTTTCAATAGTATTAAGCATTTTGGTATGAATTTTAACTAAATCATTTTCAGTATAAAGCCCACGAGCAATACCAGATTGATTGGTTGCTATACCAATTCGATAACCGGCAGCAGTCAAACGAGCAACTGCTGCGATATTTTCTGTTATAGGAATAAACTCATCAGGTGATTTAATATAGTGTAATGAATCATAGTTGATGATGCCATCGCGATCTAATAACACAATTTTATTGCTTACTGACATCTTGACCTTCTTTCTAAGGATCCCTAGATAAATTGTAACTGCGATATATCAGCAACTCCTTGTAACATAGCTTGTAAATTCGATAATAAAATTAAACGATTTTTTCTCGTACTCATATTATCGATCATAACCATCACATTTTCAAAAAATGCATCAACAACAGGCCGTAGCGAAGCTAATAGAGTAAGGATAGCCACATAGTCTCGTTTTTTGTATAAGAAATCAATCTCTTGTTTTATATCCTTAAGTTTTAAGAAAAGCGCTTTCTCTGCTTCTTCTTGTAATAGGTTCTCATCAACTAAGCAAAGCTGATAGTTCACTGTCTCTTCTTGCTGTAGTAAATTATTAACACGTTTACAGGCCGCTGATAAGCTAGAAGCTTCTGGTAGGCGTGCAAAAAATGCAAGTGCTTTAATTCGCTTATCAAAATCGTCTAAATGATCATCTTGCCTAGCTCGAACAGCTTGTACAAAATCGCTAGCGATGCCTTGTCCTAGATAATAAGATTGCTGACGTTCAAGGATAAAGGGTTTTAATTCAGCAAAAAAAGCTTGGGCTTTATCAAATTGCTTACCATAAGCGGCAATTGCGTTACTAATTAGCGCCGATAAGCTTAATGAGTAAGGACTTGCAATTAATAATCTCACTACTGCTAGTGCATGACGACGTAGCTTGAAAGGATCTTTGACACCCGTTGGACGCTGACCAATGGCAAAGATACCGACTAATGTATCTAGACGATCCGCAAGCGATAAACTAAGCCCCAGAACAGATTCAGGTAGGATATCATTGGCAAAGCGTGGTAGATATTGCTCATATATCGCTAAAGCAACTTCTTTATCTTCACCATCATTTAAAGCATAATAATAACCCATTAAACCTTGTAATTCAGGAAACTCGCCGACCATTCCCGTCATCAGATCACATTTACTTAGCTCAGCTGCACGTAGAGCATTTTGCTTATTTAAATGTAGCTTTTCAACTAAGTCAGCCATGATGACTTGAATACGAGTTGCTTTATCTAGTAGGGTTCCTAGTTTTGCTTGAAATATAACTTTAGCGGTTGCCGCAATGTGATGACTTAACGGTTGCTTTTTATCTTGTGCAAAAAAGAATGCTGCGTCACTGAGCCGCGCCCGCATTACTTTTTCATTACCAGCAATGACTTGAGCAGGACACGTACTCCGAATGTTCGCTACTGTTAAAAAGCGAGCTTGCAACTGGCCTTTCTTATCCTTAAGCGCAAAACATTTTTGATGTGTTTGCATAGCAGCAATTAAAGTTTCGGCAGGGACAGATAAGAATTCTTTATCAAAATGGGCAACTAAAACCTCTGGCCATTCAACAATGGATGTGACTTCATAAATTAAATCCTCCGTGACTACTGCTTCTGCATTACACTCTTTAGCTTTTTCCTCAATTTGCTTAAGAATACTTTCTCGTCGTTTAGTAAAATCAGCAATGACATAGGCATCTTGGAGAAGTGCCTCATAATGACGAGGATTATCAATAGGAATTGCTTGGGGCGCATGGAAACGATGACCATAAGTATGGCGTCCAGTTTGCACGCCTAAAATTTGACAAGGTAAGATATCTTTACCTAATAGCATAACAGCCCAATGTATAGGACGGGCAAACTCATCATCACCATGACCCCAGCGCATAGGTTTTACAATAGGAAGATTGGTTAATGCTTCTTTAATAAGGGGGGGCAATAATGTACTTGTTTTAGCGCCTGTTACTTCAGATTCATAAATAACCCACTCCCCTTTATCCGTCTTACTTATGCTTAATGCTGCAATATTAACGCCACAAGACTTTGCAAACCCTAGAAGCGCAGGCGTCGGCTCATTTTGAGCATTATACGCTGCAGCTTTAGCTGGCCCTCTTTTTATGACTCGTTGTGTTGGCTGTTCATTGATTAAGTCTGTAATTAAGATTGCTAAACGACGCGGCGCTGCGAAGGCCGTGATTGTATTAAAATCAAGCTGAAGTTTGTTTAAAGCTGCTGTTATATTGTTAATTAAAGCTTCGCTAAGCGATGAAACAGCACCTGAAGGAAGCTCTTCACAACCTAATTCAAATAGAAAATCATTGACCATCATTCACCTTTAACATAGGAAAATTTAACGCTTCACGCGCATTATAATAAATTTGGGCAACCGCCCTTGAGAGCTGTCTTACTCTTAAGATGTAGCGTTGTCTTTCTGTTACTGAAATAGCACGCCTTGCGTCTAGAAGGTTAAACGCATGCGAGGCTTTAATTACCATTTCATACGCTGGTAGAGGCAATTTAAGATCAATTAATTTTTCCGCTTCTTTTTCATAGGCATCGAAGTGCTGAAAGAGAATATCAATATTTGCATGTTCAAAATTATAGGCTGACATTTCAACTTCATTCTGATGAAAAACGTCCCCATAAGTAATGATACCTTGTTCCGTAATACTCCAAGGTAATTCAAACAAATTATCAACGCCTAAGATAAACATGGCTAAGCGCTCTAAGCCATACGTTAATTCACCTGTTATTGGCTTACATGACAAGCCACCTATCTGCTGAAAGTAGGTAAACTGCGATACCTCCATACCATTTTGCCACACTTCCCAACCAAGCCCCCATGCGCCTAGGGTAGGTGACTCCCAATTATCTTCTACAAAGCGGATATCATCAACTAGTGGGTCAACACCAAGAGCCTGTAACGAATCTAAATACTTTTCTTGAATATCTAATGGTGAAGGCTTCAAAATAACTTGAAATTGATAATAATGCTGAACCCGATTAGGATTTTCACCATAACGACCATCTGTTGGCCTACGTGATGGTTGAACGTAAGCCGCAGCCCAAGGTTCAGGCCCAATGGCACGTAAAAAAGTCGCTGGGTGAAAAGTACCGGCGCCTACTTCCATGTCTAGTGGTTGTAAAATAACACAACCTTGTTTAGCCCAATAATTTTGTAAGGTCAAAATAATATCTTGAAAAGTCTTAATTTGCGTCATTTAATCTTAATACCTCGCCAAGAAGAGGATGGCTCAATTTTGCCATGTTTTTTAAAAAATACGAGCAATAGATTCAATAAACTTTATTGCTAAATTAAAAGAAATATTTCTAAACGGCCAGAAACAAAGCAATGTAAGTCAGTATTGAAAAAATCAGAGTGTACACGAATTATGTAAGTATTTTAACTAGGCTTCACGCTTAGAATTTAAATTACAAATAATTTACAGGCTCCAGCTTAAAAATTCACTGTAGCCTGTGAGAGAAAATAACGTTAGTTAATTAAATAACCTACTAACTTTATTGCTGAGTACCATTGTTATTAGAAGTACTGTTACCAGAGGCGGCTTTGCTAATTAAGTCTTGTAATGTTTCAGGACTAGCTGCACCAGGAATAAATGTTGGCTGTGTACCTTGCTTAAATTGCCCTCCAGGTGTTGAAGCAACCACAAAGGCAGGCGTGCCCATTAAACGTAATTTCTCAGCGAGTTGACGATTAGCATCAAGTGCATCAGTCACTGTTTTGCTATTCATATCAGTTTTAAATTTATTCATATCTAAGCCAATTGACTTAGCGGCATTTTCAATTATCTGATCATTTAGACGCTGATCTTGTTTAAATAGCGCCTCATGCATTTGTAGGTATTTACCTTGCATAGCAGCAGCTAATGCAGCACGAGAGGCATTATCTGAGCTTTTACCAAATATGGGAAATTCTTTATAAATAACGCGCAGATTAGGATTCTTTTTAATTAAATCAGCGATAACAGGCGACATTTTTTTACAATGGATACATTGATAGTCAAAAAACTCAACTAACGTTACATTCCCTTTAGGATTACCTACAACCGTTAATGGATCATTAAATAACTGCTGAGTGTTTTCTGAAATCGCTTGCTGAGCTTCTTGCTGCATCGATTGTTGCTGCTTTTGCTGTAGAGCCTGCGAAGCTTCAATAAGTACTTCTGGATTACTAACGAGATAATCATGTACAACTTTTTGAATATCTTTCTTTTGCGCGTCCGTGAAGCTACTGGTTGTAGTCGATGTAGTATTGCTACTATCAGCAGCCATCAATGTTGGTGAAACAATTGTTGCCATCAGCGCACTTGCTGTTACTAATGTTTTTAATTTCACAACTTTCCCCTTTTTTATTTTGCAATGCGAAAAGTAGCATCGGCTTCATTTAAATTCAAGCTAAGTTTAACTGAAAGGACTGTTGAGGCAAATCCTTTTGTTTTAAAAGATTACAATGTATAGATAAAATTTATTTTCTAACAAGCGTAGCAACTGTCTTGAATTAAAATTCAAGACAGTTGCTACGTTTGCTTTTTTGCCATTCTTCAAACTACAGTAGAGTTTATTATAGATAAATGAATATCTATCTACTCCATATTAAGAGCAACCCTCTAAAAAAGTTAAATTAGCATAAGCTAGAACTAGCCATTTTACGCCATGAACTCTAAATCTAACCTGCACGCGAGTATGAGCACCACTACCTTCAACTGATAAAATTTTACCTTGGCCGAATTTGGCATGAGATACATTCTGCCCCATTTTTACGCCTGCTTCCTTAGCAGTCATTAAATTAGACCTTTGATCAGGCGCTTTAATAACAGGAGTCTGAAAGCGAGCTCCAACGCGTATTTCTTCTAATAACTCTATTGGTATTTCTCTTAAAAAGCGAGAGGGCTTATGATACTCTTCACGGCCATATTGTCTGCGAATCTCTGCGTAAGTTATGATAAGCTTCTTCATTGCACGCGTCATGCCGACATAACATAAACGCCGCTCTTCTTCTAAACGGCCAGGCTCTTCAATAGATTGTTTGCTCGGAAATAATCCTTCTTCTAAGCCTACTAAAAATACAAGTGGGAACTCTAAACCTTTTGCAGCATGCAAAGTCATTAAATGCACATATTGTTCATGGACAGCCGCTTGCATCTCACCTGCTTCTAAAGAAGCATGCGATAAAAATGCAGTCAATAATGACATAGGCTCATTGGTATCCTGTTCATAGCGAAATTGCTTAGCCGCATTAATTAATTCTTGTAAGTTATCTAAGCGAGATTCTGCCTTATCATTTTTCACTTTAGCAAAATGATCATATAAGCCACTTTCTTTAATAACAGTGCCAATTTGCTCATCTAATTCTTGCGTTTTCGTTTTTTCACGTAAATTGACCATCAAAGTAATAAATTTCATTAGGGCGAGTGCTGCGCGCGAAGGCAACATTTTTTCCTGTAACATCTTATTTGTTGCTTGCCATAATGATAACTGTTGTGATTTTGCTAATTCACGTATTTCATCAAGTGTCTTTTCACCAATGCCGCGGGCTGGAAAATTAACTACCCGTTCAAAAGCGGCATCATCATGAGCATTAACAAGTAATCTTAAATAAGCGAGCGTATCTTTTATTTCTGCACGTTCGAAAAAACGTACACCACCATGAATCCGATAAGCGATTCCTGCTCGCAGTAACGCCTCTTCTATTACCCGTGACTGGGCATTAGAACGATATAATACAGCGATCTCATTAGGACTTACGCCATTTTGAATAGCCATATTAATACGCTCACTGACAAAGCGTGCTTCATCTAATTCGTTAAAAGCACTATAAACGACAATTTTTTCGCCAGCTATGCCTTGCGTCCATAATTCCTTACCCATACGTGCGTTATTATTTTCAATGAGTGCATTAGCGGCATTAAGAATAGTAGAAGTTGAACGATAATTTTGTTCTAAGCGAATGACTTGGGTTTGTTTAAAATCTTCTGAAAATTGCTGAATATTTTCAACTTTAGCGCCACGCCAGCTATAGATAGACTGATCATCATCCCCTACCGCCATAACTGATGCATGCTCTCCAGCAAGAAGACGAATCCAAGCATATTGAATAGCATTCGTATCTTGAAATTCATCCACCAAAATTGCTTGAAAGCGGTGTTGGTAATGAGACAAAATGTCTGGATGATTACGCAATAGTTCATGCGTTCGTAATAGTAATTCTGCAAAATCAATGACGCCTGCCTGTACACAAGCTTCTTCATAGTGTTTATAAATTTGAATCAGTGTACGTGTTGGGCCATAAGATAAGGGCTGGATATGATGTGGACGTAAGCCTTCATCCTTCTTACTATTAATAAAGGCTTGGGCTTGCTTAAATGACCACTGATCAGGATCGAGTCTTAAAGCAGCAATAACGCGTTTAATTATTCTTACTTGATCGTCACTGTCTAATATATGGAAATGCTCAGGTAGATTAGCGGCTTGATAATGACGGCGTAATAGGCGATGACAAAGACTATGAAATGTTCCTACCCATAAGCCCATTAAGGGAACATTTAATAAGTGATTAAGACGGGCTTTCATTTCACCTGCCGCTTTATTGGTAAAAGTTACAGCTAAAATAGCATGTGGAGACATCAAATGATGTTCTATTAGCCAAGCAATACGACTGATTAAAACGCGTGTTTTACCACTGCCTGCACCAGCTAAAACCAAAATATTGCCTAAAGGTGCAGTTACTGCCTGACGTTGTTGTTGATTTAATCCATCAAGGAAAGCTGCCATGGGTTGACTCATTATTGATACTAAATGCGCATTATCTTTAATTTACATGATAAAAACAAAGCTTTAGGCCAATTATTTTAAAAATTGTCATTAAGCACTATTAGTTAGATAGCCTTAAATTAATCTAATATTAATTTATGTGTATATTTATTAAACATAGACTATGAATATGAAAGAAACTTAAGAATTTAAATTAAAATTTCTTTCAGTACAGGACAAAAGATGCAGTTAGATTTTAGATTTCGCGAATAAGTCGCGAAATGTTGGGAGATTAAATAGTTTTTTAATTTTTTGTCCAATACAAAGAAAGTTCTATTTTTATTTAAAATTAAGAGAATATTATGCAAAATCTTTATCCTGCTATTAAACCTTATGCTTACTATGAATTACCCGTAAGCGCACTGCATATACTCTATGTTGAGGAAGTAGGTAATCCTGATGGAATTCCTATAATAGTCTTGCATCCTGGCCCTGGCGCTGGCGGTGATTCTACCCTACGCCGCTTTTTTGACCCTGAACTTTATCGAATTATAATTTTTGATCAACGAGGCTGTGGCCGGTCAGTACCCCATGCTACTATTGAAAATAATACTACTGAGCAGTTAATTACAGATATTGAAACGATACGCAAATTTCTGCGTTTAGAACATATCATACTATTTGGTATCGGCTGGGGCAGCTTGCTGGCACTTTTATATACTCAAAAGTATTCCTCGCAAGTGAGTCGTTTATTATTGCAATGTGTTTTTCTAGGGAGGCAACAGGAAATCAACTGGCTCTATAGCACGGGGGCTAATAATATTTATCCAGATTACTGGAAAGACTTTACTGAATTGGTCATGTCAAATGAGCACGAAAAGATTATTCAATATTATACCCGTTGCTTACAAGGAGATAATGAAGTAGCACGAATGGCTGCAGCTAAGAATTGGGCTCTCTGGCAGGCTCGCTGTAGTTGTTTACATGTTCACACCAGTATCATTGAAGGCTATACAGAACCTCATTTTGCTCTTGCATTGGCAACGCTACAAACCTATTACTTAAAGAATCGTTATTTTATTGAAGAAAATCAAATCTTAAAACACATTGATAAAATAAAGCATATTCCTACTTACCTTATTCATGGACGTTATGATATGGTATGCCCTTTAGTTAATGCTTGCGTATTACGTCAAGTCATGCCCTTATCGGAATTAATTATTGTTAGGGAAGCAGGCCACTCTTATTATGAGCCTGGAATCATTGATGCTGTAATTACGGCTGCCAAGCATATTGCTTATAAGAATAATGACGTATGTTAATTGTTATACAACGTGTCAAACACGCCCAAGTTGATGTCAATCAAACAACCATCGCTAAAATAGACCATGGCTTATTAATTTTGTGTGGTTTTGCTCCTTCTGACTCAACAGAAACGCTTCATGCTATGTTAACTAAATGTTTAAAGTACCGTATATTTGATGATGCCGAGGGTAAAATGAATTTAAATATTTCACAAGTACAAGGCGGTTTATTATTGGTACCACAATTTACTTTACTAGCAGAAACTAATTCAGGTCTGCGTCCAAGTTTCTCTAAGGCTGCCTCACCATCCCAGGGTAAGGAATTATTTAAACAATTAACTACATTAGCAACAGAGATGTATAACCCAGTCGCTTTTGGTGAATTTGGTGCCAATATGCAAGTTCATTTATGTAATGATGGCCCTGTTACTTTCATCATGGAATTCTGATATAGCCTTGTTTAAAGCTTAGTGGGCAAGGCTATACCTACTTCAGTTTAGCAGATTAATTCTTACAGTTTGCAAGTCTATCAAAGTGGTGTAACATCAAAATTAATTCTTAAAAAAGAAAAATTATCATGCGCTTAAATGTAAAGCTAACAGCTGTACTAAGCTCTTTAATTTTGTGTGGTTGTATTCATACAGGGACTAATCCAGATGATCCTTATGAATCATTGAATCGGAAAGTTCATCATTTTAATATGGCTTTTGATGCAACAATAGTAAAACCACCTGCTAAATTTTACAAAGCTGTTGTCCCTGGACCAGTTCGAGCAAGCGTTAATAATTTTTACAGTAATGTTAATATGATACCTACTGTTGCCAATGATCTCTTACAAGCTGATTTCAGCTATGCACTTAAAGATACATGGCGCTTTTTTATTAACTCCACTTTAGGTATTGGCGGCTTATTTGATGTTGCTAACAATTTCGGTCTCCCTCCTCATAGCAATGATTTAGGTCTTACACTGGCTAAATGGGGTCATAAAAAATCAGCTTATTTAGTGATTCCATTTTTAGGCCCAAGTACTATTCGTGATGGTGCAGGCATGCTAGGAGACTATTTTTTAACGCCTTATCCTTATATAACCTTTGATAACCATATCATCCTTTATAGTTTATTAGGTTTACGCTATATCGATTTACGTGCACAGTATTTAGATAATGAACGCGTACTTGAAGAAGCGCTTGATCAATACACCTTCTTAAGAGACGCTTACCTGCAAAATCGTAATTACCGCATTACAGGTGAGCTCGCCACTAATGATTCTGATACCGATGAGTTATATGTTGATGGTGATGATGAGGAGGCTGAAGAGGCAGGCGCTGATTATGTTGACGAAGAAGATCAAGAAGCAGGGGCTGATTATGTCGATGACGAAGGCTCAGAGACAGTCATCGTCAAAGATAAAAAAATTGATGAAGTATCTAGCGATTTAGCTAACCGAGCAGCAGCTAAATCAGCTAGAAATACCATTGACATTCCTGCTCATCAATCAATTGAGCAAGCAACTAATTTCAGTGATAAAGCAAACACACTTAAAGAATCATCAAGCTAATAAATTTTTAGCTGAGATTTAAAAAATTTAATAATGAAATAAGTTATATGAAGGATGTTGGCCCTATTCTTTTTTAGTCAGCTTACGTTAAAATAAATCATTTAAAACTGCTATGTTTTGCTAATATATTTTAAATTTAAGAAGTAATTTAATGCTACATATTGCTCTATATCAACCCGAGATTCCGCCTAATACTGGTAATATTATTCGTCTATGTGCCAATAGTGGCGCTAAGCTTCATTTAATTCATCCGTTAGGTTTTGCGCTTGATGATAAACGTATGCGACGTGCTGGTCTTGATTATCATGAGTGGGCCAATATCATTCATTATGCCAGTGAAGAGATTTTCATAGAGCAAAATAAGCAGCGACGAATTTTTGCTTGCTCTACAAAAGGCAGTCAAAATTATCATACGATAACTTACCAGGATGATGATCTTTTATTATTTGGGCCAGAAACACGAGGCTTACCTAATACAATGCTTAAACGCTACTTAGCAATTCGTATTCCTATGCGGGAAAATAGCCGCAGCTTAAATCTATCTAATGCAGTCGCCATTATTTTGTTTGAAGCATGGCGGCAACTAGGCTTTACTTAAGACGAGTGTTGCTAAACATTTTAAAAAATCACCTGTAATATCTATACCCGTTTCAGCCATTATTTCTTTAGCGCAAGTAGGACTGGTAACGTTAATTTCTGTCAGATAATCACCAATAACATCAATACCAACAAAATAAAGCCCCATTCTTTGTAACGCTGGGGCAAGTTGTTGACATATAAAACGATCACGCTCAGTAAGGGGAACAACTTTTCCCTGTCCACCAGCAGCCAAATTGCCACGCAACTCACCTTTGCTTGGTATCCGTGCCAAAGCATAGGAAACTGGCTCACCATTGATAATAATAATTCTTTTATCGCCTGATGTTTTTATCTCAGGGATATACTGCTGAGCCATAATACTTAGCGTTTGCTGACGAGTTAATACTTCCAAAATAACTGATAAGTTGTCACCTTTCTCATCAACATGAAAAATAGCTTGCCCGCCCATTCCTTCAAGTGGTTTATAAATAACATTCTGATGCTTTTGCCAAAATTCACGTAAATTTTGTATGTTTTTAGATACTAATGTGGGTGAGCAGCAGAGAGGAAAATTGAGCGTAAAAAATTTTTCATTAGCATCACGCAAACTTTGAGGTTTATTAGCAACTAAAACACCTGCATGCTCAGCCAATTCTAATGCATAAGTACTATAAATATATTCTAAATCAAATGGGGGGTCTTTACGCATTAGAATAATATCAAAATCACTTAAAGGACGCTCTCCTAAGGCTGTTGTCGCAGCCCAATGCTTTTTACTCTCATCTATAATAGATATACTGTTTACCTGCGCATAGGCCTGCCCTTCACGACAGTTAATATCTATAGGAGTAAAATAAGCGCAAGTCCAACCTAACTGCTCTGCGCTCTTTAGCATAGCTATAGTTGTATCCTTATAAGGCTTTATTAAATGCAGTGGATCCATTAACACTGCTAATTTCATCACTCACCTCCAATAGCAGCAATTTCTCGTGCAGCAGCAAGCGCCGCTAATCGAGCAATGACACCATACGCATAAAAACGATTAGGACAATCAACAGGCGCACGATCATAGCGAGGCATATTACAGGGTTGTTTAAATGCTAAAGGTTCAAAATGCATGCCTGGCGCATTTAAATTTTCATCTGTTCCTCGACCCTGATGCACCCGATAAAATCCCCCAACAACAAATTGGCCAATCATATAGACAACAGGTTCAGCGACAGAGCCATTTGGCATAGTCTCAAAGGAATAAATTCCTTCTTGAATAATCACTCTACGGACTTTCTGACTTCCCTTACTTGCTGCCATACGCGTCCGCTGTTTACGGTTTAATTGACGTAATTCTTCAGCATTATGAATCATCATAACACTCATACCATAAGTACCATTATCCGCTTTAATTGCTAAGAAAGGTTGCTCTTTAATGCCATAAAATTCATATTTCTTTTTAACTAACGAGAATAATTTATCCGCTTCATTAGCTAATTCATTGAGTCCTTCCTGCGCCATAAAATCAATATTATCAACTGCTTTAAAGTAAGGATTAATTAACCACTGATCTAGATGTACTAATTCTGCAAACTCGTTAGCAACCTGATCAAAAAAACAAAAATGAGTAGACTTTAAGCGACTAAACCATCCTAGCTGAGCTGTTGGTCGAATTCGTTGTTGTATATCTTTTAAGATAAGCGGTATTCCAGTTGATAAATCATTATTAAGTACAATAATACACGGATCAAAATCCTCCAATTTTATCTTATTACCATCACGAATTAATGGCTCAATTAATAAAAACTCTCCGTTCTCTGTAGCCATTTTTTGTGGTGTTATTATTTCCGGATTAAGACTACCAATACGAACAATAAAACCTGCTTTAACTAAAATATCTCTTAATACATTTAAACTTTGTAAGTAAAATTGATTACGAGTGTGGCTTTCAGGCAATAAAAGAATCCGCTTACAGTTAGGCAAATAATCAAATAAAACAGACTGCATAGCTTGCACACAAAGTGGCAAAAAATCTGGGTTAAGGTTATTAAAACCCGCTGGAAATAAGTTAGTATCTACTGGTGCTAATTTAAAACCAGCATGTCGCAAATCAACTGAGGATGTGAGAGGCGGCGGTGTTTCTTGCCATTTTTGTCTAAACCAGGACTCTATTGTTGCTACATGATTTAAAATAACTTCCTCTATGTGATAAAGAGGACCAAAATTTACTGTCGTTAAATGTGGTACTGGAATAGTATCAGAAAGCATGATTCTCTCACTTGTCATTGAGATAGAACAATTGGTTAACAAGAGCTCGTGTTATTAAAAGGCTATAGGATAACGATGAAAAGTATATTAGAAAAGAGTAAGGAGATTAAATCATTATTAATAAACGATTTTCTATCATCATCTATTTGCCTTTATAAATTAAGCGCAATCCGAAATTTATATTTATATAATAAATAATTTACCTTATTGGGCAAATATAGTAAAATCTGAATTAGTTTAAAGCGCTTTAGATCTTTAAACCAAATTGGTCAGATTAGTAGTGCTTAATGCACATATATCTGAGTTTTTACCTCACCGAGGTGTTACTATGGTCAATTTTAATACATTATATACTCCAGGAAGCACAGAGTTAAATTTATCTGAAAAGGGAGTAATTGCCGATGATATACCAGACCTGATTACCTTTCTTAAAAACCACCCTCATATTAGTAGTTTAAATTTAAGCCGTAACAATTTAGGTCCTTTGGGCGCAAAGAGCCTAACCAGAGCGTTAAGAGACGAGGGAATTAAAGTTACTACTTTAAATTTAAGTCATAATAATCTGGGTGAAGCAGGAATCGAAGCCTTTGCTATACAAAATTATACAATCACTGATGTTGATTTAAGCTATAATCAGGGCAGCCCGAAATCTTTAAAACTTTTTGCTAAATATGATAATACAGCAATCACCCTTAATTTTAGTTTTAATAATGTTAGTGACGCGGGCTTGATTGCATTTAGTGAACTTAACAATAAGGTACGGTATTTAACTGTAAACTACAACAATATTAGTACTGCTGGTGTAATAGAATTTTGTAAACACAACAAGACAGTAATTGAAATCACGCTACAGGGTAATACTATTGATGATAATGGCGCTAAAGCCCTTGCTGCTAACAGCACTATTAAATTTGCTAACTTAAATAGTAACCGCAATATAACTCAACTTGGTAAACGAGCATTGCATGAAACTAATTTAGAAAAAAAAGCAAATTTTGGTAAAGAGCTAGGTATAGTGGAAAAGCAAGCCAAGACTAGTTCTCTACTTAAGTTATCTGCTAATAGTGTAGATAAGTTTTTTAGAAGAAACAGCCAAGATCCTAATGCATTAATAGAGGATTATGATTTGCCAGATGAGATTAGTAATGAGTTTAAAGTTTAAAGCTAAAGTACTTACTTGTTGGTTTAATTTAAATTAAAAAGTAGTACGCAATTTTTAAGCTCTACAAATTTAAGTCGGAGCTTTGCTTCTTTTACTACAACTACTTATACTCCAAGTTTATTATTTATTTATTTATTTATTAAAGGTTAAATGAGTAATCAACTAAATGCGCTACAGATAGGCAAAGCGCTATCACTGTTAATTCTTTTAGGTTTTATTTGGGGTTCAGGTTACAGCTTAGCGCGATATGCCATGTTAAATCAGGTTTCGCCTCTTGGTTATGCATTTTGGCAATCTGCAGGGCCTGCCTTTTTGCTGACTTTACTGTGCCTTTTTAAGAAAAGAAAAGCGCTTTTTCAATTTGCTTATTGGCCTTATTATTATGCGTGTGGCTTATTAGGTATTGCTATTCCTAATACTAATATATATTTTATCGCTCCTCATATTCAGGCAGGTTTATTAGCAGTATTAGTTAATATTGTGCCTCTACTTGTCTATCCCTTAGCTTTAATTTTTAGACAAGAACAATTTGATCTAGGGCGCATTACTGCTGTTCTTCTGGGCGTATTTGGCATTTTACTTATCCTATCACCGACAAACGCAGGACTTACAACACATTGGGTAGGCATTGCCTTAATAAGCCCCTTAGCCTTTGCCATATGTTCGATTTTTATAAGTATTTACCAGCCAAAATCTGTTGATGCACTTTCTGCGGCCTGTGGTATGTTACTTACGGCATCTTTCATGCTTATACCGATAATCTGTAAACAACATGTCTTTTATTCCCTGATGCCCCCACTAACGTTGCCTAAACAAGCTGTTTTACTGGAGATCATATTATCAACGTTAGGCTATATTCTTTTCTTTAAGCTAATAAATCTTGCCGGCCCTGTATTTTATAGTTTAACCGGCTGCGCTGTTGCTTTAACTGGTCTATTTTGGGGATTTATTATTTTTCATGAGGTTCCTAATCAATCTCAAACGATAGCGATTGGCTGCATAATTATTGCTATTATCTTATTATCATGGCGTCAATCACGACAAGCAAACTACTTAGGCAAGGAACCTTGTTACTCTTAATAAATTTAAATTGGATGAAGAAAATGTTAAATGAATTAGCACAGCAATTTAGTAATCAAATTACAAATTTTAATTATCTTTTATTACTTATTAATGCTCTATTACATGTCCTATTTGCTGGTGCAGTAGCCCGAGATGCGGGTAGCTTAAATAAAACAGGGCAAAAGCTAGCTTTAGTTTCAGCTCCAAGTTGGGCTTTTGCTACTTTAATTGGCGGTGTAGTTACTGCTGCTATTTACTGGTTTATTCATCACTCAACGCTGACTCGGCCTTCATTAAGAGAGTTTTTATGACCAATCAACCTATACAAACTATTGATGTTCATGAATTGAAACGTCTACTTGATCATGACGCAAATCTATGCCTTATTGATGTTAGAACACCTGAGGAATGGCAAGAGATGCATATTCCTCATGCCATTCATTTGCCTAAAGATGAGCTTATTAATAGTATTGCAACGAGAGTACCTGATCTAGATCAACCTATTTATCTACACTGCAAAGCGGGCGTACGTTCTTTATATGCTGCTCAAAAATTGCAAGAGATGGGCTATAAGCACGTTTATTCGGTCAATGGCGGTATTATCGAATGGATGCAATACAATTATCCCATTATTCGATAGATAGGTTAATAAATACATACTAAACACTACCCAAGGGTAGTGTTTACCAATTAATTTATATTTTTGCAGTTACATTAGACTCATTATGTTGCTCATTTTTTTTCTGTGGCAAGCTAGTAGTAGGCGGATTTTCTGGTACTACTGTTGTACTAAACATTCTACCAAAATAGCCCTTTGAATGTTGCTCTACTTTAGCCTTTTCTTTAGCTTGTTGAGCTTTCTGATCAATTCTAGCTTCAGTATTTTTCTGCGCATTTGCATGGGCTTCTAGCGAAGTTCCATAATTAAGAGCAAGGACTGTGTTAAACAGTTCATGTAAATCAAAGTCTTTAATGCTTGAGAATGGTGTTACTTCACGACCAAGATTTAGAGAAGCATCCTCATAAATATAGGGCATTAGAAGCTTATGCGCATAACCAACCATTGATAGCTTACTCGCGTCATCTAATACATTCACTTCAGTATCTTTTTCATTTTCAGGCATAAGACCAACTACACGTCGCAACCCATTATATAAGTTACTAGCACTTGGATCACGCAAAGTATATGTTTTAGAAATTTGATCTAAGATAGCAAACGCTATACCAGTGAAGCATTTTGCTCTTTTATTATCATCTAATCTTTCTTTAGAGAATCCTAAAGTTTGCAAATCAGCAAGTTCATCAAGTAATTTCCATAAAAACTCAACTTGCGTATTACGAGGCTTATCTAACTTTTTTATCGCTTTAAATAAGTCTGCGTCTGGCTTTTCTAATTTTTGATTATAGTCCTGGTCAATAAGTTTATGATATTTTAATAAATGGATAGTTTCATCAAACAATATCCTTTTTATCTCTGATAGAGGCTTTACATGGAAACTCATTTCCTTTTCTCCTTAAACTCCATAAAAAGATCACGTGAGCTATCTCACCCAACCAGTGTAAACTAATTAAAAGATTTCGTCATGCATTTTGTTTATACTATCTTATCAAATTGTAACCTAATGATTTTATGGTAAATATTTTTTCTAGATGGCTAATTTTGATATTTAATTAAACAAATTGGTTATTAAATTAATTTAATTATGCATTAACTATTTACCTTAGAGATAATCTCCCTTAGCATGTTCATGAATAACTTAATTTTGGATAAAATAGCATTGTTTAAATCAAAATAATCATAGATTGAACAAAACCTAACTATAGGAACTATTCATTAGGCAAGAGTCTATTTCCTAATTATAAAATTTGAGGTAATAATGAAGAGACTGTTTTTTTTCTTTTTAACTGTCTGCTTTAATACAGTTTTTGCACAAACGCCTCCTCCAAAACTTATTGTTCAAATTGTAATTGATCAATTACGAGGTGATTTACTTCATCAGTATCATACTGAATTTGGATCGCAAGGTTTTAATTATCTTTTAGAAAATAGCATTGACTTTAGTAACGCCCATCATCCGCACGCCAATACCATTACCTGCGTCGGACATGCCACTATTGCAACAGGCAGCTATCCTTCATTGCATGGCATTATTGCTAATGATTGGTTTGATCGACAAACAAGAAATGACATGTACTGCGTGCAGGATTTAACTACTTTTATTCTCCCCACGGCTAGAACAAGAGTAATACTAGCTGGGCGATCGCCACGTAATTTGCAAATGTCTACTATCAGCGATGAAATTGTCCTTGCGCAAAGAGGACGGGCTTTTGCTGTGTCCTTAAAAGATAGAGCAGCAATTACTCTTGCAGGACATATAGGTAAAGCATTTTGGTTTGATAAAGAAAACGGTGGTTTCGTTACAAGTAGCTATTATTATGCTGATTATCCCAATTGGGTAGAAGATTGGAATCGCAATTATAGAACGACTTACAAAGCTTGGGATTTAAGTAAAAAACGCAATTATTATCGCTTTGCAAATGCACCCCTTTTTAAAAATCGTTTTGCAGGTTTTGGACAAACTTTCCCCCATCACTTAGGCTCTGCCAATGATAGGCTGTACTATAAGTATTTATCAATGACACCTTATGCGGATGAATTAACTGCTGATTTCACTATAAAGCTTATTCAACGTGAAAAATTAGGACAAGCAGTTAATCAGACCGATTACATTGGTATTAGCTTTTCGGCCGCTGACGCCATTGGTCATCAGTTTGGCCCAAACAGCTTAGAATCAGAAGATAACATACTCCGTCTTGATCTTACTTTAGCTAAACTTTTAAAAGCAATTGATGAGCAAGTTGGTTTACGTAATACGCTCATTGTTCTTACAGCTGATCATGGCGTTACTGATTCTCCGGCCTATCTTGCATCTCATCATTTTGATCAAGTCTTACCCTTAAATAAAAATAATATACGCAATGTTATTCAAACCGTCTTAAAAGAGCGATTTAATTTACCAGCAGCAACCTTACAAGCCCTTGAGCCACCCTACTTATATTTAGATCATCAGATAATTAATAAACATCAGTTATCTATACACCAAATAAGTGTGACTCTTGCGGAGATCTTAAGACAACAACCTGGTATTTTTCAAGCTTATCCTCTACCCATAACGGGTATTGAAAAAAATTGGTTAAGTAAAAAAGTTGATAAAATGGCATCTCCAAATCGCGCTGGTGATGTTTATATTGTACCTCCTCCTTATCAATCTTTAGCAAATCATGCTGTACGTGTTAATCATGGAACTCCATGGCAATATGATACCTATGTACCTTTGTTATTTGCTAATCCATTTCTTAAAAAGCAACAAGTATCAAGGCCGGTTTTTACAACAGATATTGCACCCACATTGGCAGCTATTTTAAAAATAAAATTTCCATCAGGAACCGTAGGTAAGCCTTTACCAGAAATTACTCATACCTATGAAAATTAACCTTGAAATTTTAAGAAAAGCCTATACTTAATTATCAAACTAACAACTGATATACAATCATGAACAATGTTAGAACGTTTATCTTATTAGCAAGCTTAACGGCACTATTGCTAGTTATAGGTAATTTATTAGGTGGCAAAACTGGTCTTATAATTGCACTTATCTTTGCTTTTATTATGAATTTTGGCGCCTATTGGTATTCGGATCAAATTGTCCTTCGCATGTTTAATGCTCAACCCTTAGATGAGAGTCACCCAGTCTATAGAATCGTTGCAGCTCTGGCTCAAAAAGCAAATACGCCTATGCCTAAAGTCTATTATATTGATAATCCAACACCAAATGCCTTTGCAACAGGACGAAATCCTGAGCATGCAAGCATCGCTGTTACCTCTGGGCTATTAAGTAGGATGACGCATGAAGAAATAACCGGTGTTTTAGCACATGAAATGTCACACGTACTTAATCGTGATACGCTTATTAATGTAATCTCTGCCACCTTAGCAGGTGCTATCAGCAGTATTGCTAATATATTTATGTGGACTTCGATGTTTAGTCATGGGAATGAGGAGCGCCCTAATCCTATCGCAGCACTTGCTATGATGATACTCGCGCCAATTGCAGCAGGTTTAATTCAAATGGCTGTCTCTCGCTCACGGGAGTATGAAGCAGACGCCGCTGGAGCAAAACTCTGTGGCCAGCCACTTTGGTTAGCCAGCGCATTAGCAAAGTTAGAAATTTCTAACCAACAAGGCCAATTTATTGAAGCTGAACAGCATCCTAATGCTGCTCATATGTTTATTGTTAATCCTCTAAGTGGTCAGCGGATTGCTGAGTTATTTTCAACACATCCGGTGACTACTGAACGTATACGACGTCTACAGGAAATGGCACGCAGTGGTGTTTATAATTTTAATTAATTGGCAAGTTAATAATTTTTTAAACCATGAAAATAAGCACCTTCAATATTTTAATTAGATGAAGAATTAGGCACTTTTTAGTAAGCTACTGAGCTAGCTTTATAAACTTTAAATATAATCGATTACATTTGAAGCTTGCGTTGCAGTACTATTCTTAGCATAATCTGCGACTATCTTTATTGTATTGAGTTGAATATGGCACAGTTAGGTCATTTTATTATTAACCACTGGTTATTGTGGGCCCTTCTATTAGTAGTCCTTATTGCTATTTTTATTAATGAGCTAGCAGAACGAAAAAAGCAAGGACAAGAAGTCAGCCCACAAGCGGCGGTTAAACTTATCAATGAAAATGATGCTGTAGTCATTGACTTACGGGATGAAGAAAATTACCGTAAAGGCCATATTATTAATGCTGTTCGTGCAACACCTGAAAGTTTCAATGGCAAGCAAATGTCTAAATATAAAACAAAACCAATTATTTTAGTTTGTGCCCAAGGCTTAGAGTCGAAAACTCTAGCTGCTCAATTACGCCAGCAAGGTTTTACTCAACCTATGGTACTTTCTGGTGGCATTAACGCCTGGCAAAATGCAGATTTACCGCTAGTAAAAGGAAAATAAAATGGCAAATGTAGTCATGTATAGCACTTCATACTGTCCTTACTGTATGCGTGCTAAGCAACTTCTTGATAGTAAGGGGGTTTCTTATCAAGAAATTCGTGTTGATGAAGAGCCTGAAAAAAGAGAAGAAATGATGGCTAAGAGTGGAAGGCGAACTGTTCCCCAAATTTTCATTAACAATCAATCCATAGGTGGCTGTGATGATTTATATGCTCTTGAGAGCCAAGGCCGATTAGATCAACTTTTAAAAGATTAGGAAATATTATGAATGACCAAGTAAGATCACCTGAACAAAATGCTGAAGCGCAATTTATGATCCAGCGAGTTTATATTAAAGATTCATCCTTTGAGGCACCAGGCACACCTGGCGTGTTTCAACAAAAATGGGAGCCAGAGCTCACACTTGATATAAACACTGCACATAACAAATTAGAGAAAGATGTCTATGAAGTAGTATTAACTTTAACAGCTACTGTTAAAAACCAAAATGCTACTGCTTTTTTAGCAGAGGTTAAACAAGCGGGCATCTTTACTATTCAAGGCGCGGTTGGCCCTCAATTGGACCATCTACTTGGAAGCTTCTGTCCTAATATTCTTTTTCCATATGCACGTGAAGCCATTACTTCTGAAGTCATTCGGGGTAGCTTCCCGCAGTTAGTCTTAGCACCGATTAACTTTGATGCTCTTTATGCGCAACAATTAGAACAGAAGCGCAGCCAAGAAACAACATCGGCTCACTAAGCCTTCATTTAAAAATGAAGAAAAGTACGATTGCCATTTTGGGAGCAGGCTCCTGGGGAACTGCAGTAGCAATTCACTTAGCTCATTATGGCAATCCAGTCATGTTATGGGGGCATACTCCAGAGCATGTAGAAGAAATGCAACAATTAAGGCAGAATAAACGTTATCTGCCTAGTATTTCTTTTCCTGATTTAATTTCACCTACAGCCAGTTTAACCACCTGTTTAAAAGAAGCATCGTTTGTTATTGCCGCTGTCCCTTCTCATGCTTTTTCTGAGCTTTTAAGTCGGCTAGATAAGCCTGTTAATGGTTTTGCCTGGTTAACTAAAGGCTTAGATCCCACTACTAATTATTTACTTAGTGATTTAGTGGCTAAGCGATGGGGCAAATCGTATCCTATTGGCGTTATTTCAGGTCCTTCTTTTGCAAAAGAAGTTGCTCATTTCCTTCCTACAGCAGTTACCTTAGCAGGTAATAATCTAGATTTTCAAAAGAAATTACTAAATTTACTCCACCAACAAAATTTACGAGTTTATCTTAGTACAGATGTAATTGGTGTAGAGCTTTGCGGCGCTGTTAAAAATGTTTTAGCTATCGCCTGTGGCATTAGTGATGGCTTAGGATTTGGTGCGAATGCAAAAGCAGCACTCATTACGCGTGGCCTTGCTGAAATGGGCCGGTTAGGGAAGCGTTTAGGAGCTCGTGAAGAAACATTTCTTGGTTTAGCAGGCGTGGGCGACTTAGTTTTAACCTGCACTGATAACCAATCACGCAATCGCCGTTTTGGTCTACAGCTTGGCCAGAATGTAAGTGTAGAAGAAGCCGAGAAAGCAATAGGCCAAGTTGTTGAAGGAAAGTATAACGCTACCCAAGTATGTACGCTTGCGCGACAGTTACAAGTTGAAATGCCAATTTGCATTCAAGTTGAATCTTTACTTAAAAATGAAGTAACGCCCTTACAAGCCGTAAATAATTTGATGAATCGCTCTGCACGCAGTGAGTAATGCTCTTATAGCTACAAAAGGACAGTAAAAATTCCTCTTAACTTCAATTGGCTACTTTCCTTTCCCTGTAGGCTCAATTTCTCATTGGTTATATATGACAACAAGAGCAGGTAAATTAGTCTTTATATAGAGCTACTTCCCGCCCCTCCTTGCTCTGCAAGTCGATAACCATTATTTTCCTTATATATTGCAGATTTATCTCTAAAGTTATCCAGCCAAGGTGAATCTTCAATTTGTAGTAATTCATCTAAGAGAAGAGTCGCTAAGCTATCTGGACCAAATTTTGTATCTGGGTCGTTTAGAAACTCATTAATTATAACTTGCGGATCAAGTATAGAATCTAAACTTTTATCTAAATACGATTCTAGTAACTTTGCTCTTTCGACTTTTGAGTTAACTTGAAATAAAGTCCAAATTTTACTTTCCCGCTCTCTTTGTTTTTCATAAAAATTGTGAATACCATTTTTAGCAGCTGCAACAATAATCTTCTTTTGCTCACTACTCGTTGGCTCTTTAGGTAATAACGTTTCTAAGGTATTCTGTGCAGCTACAGAATCTGCGAGCTCTAAGCGCTTATTCTTACTAAAATAGACTATGACACTTAACAGCATAATTAATTCTCTACGTGAGCCTACCTTAAGTAGATTATTATACCTTAGATCAATACAGTGGACATTTTTTGGTATAGTTTCAAGAATTCCTACTAATTTTTTAGGTTGTGAGCCAAGCAGTTTTCTTAAGTGATTGTAACTTAAATCTATCGAAGTTACATGAGGAGGAATGTTGCCCAGTATTCTAGTAATCTGACGTACGCTAAAATCATATCTAAAAAATAGATGACTTAAGTCTAATGAAGTCACATGAGCAGGAATACTTTTAAATAATTTGATAACTTGATCTTCAGTAAGCCCCCTGTATTTAGACTCAGCAAGAAGATGGCCTAAATCTAAAGAACTCTTATCACTTGGCATGCTTCTAATAAGCTGCTCTATTTTCTTAAACTTATTGTCATCTCTGTAGCTAGCCATCTTATCGTTCCTCTTTAGGGAAATTACTACATAGCACTTATCAATCAAGCTACCCTAATAGTACTTCATAAAATTCCGTAAGTCCTTTATTTTAAGATTAGGCTTTAACTTAACAAAAAGTAATTAAAAAGTTAAAAATTCTTGCAATTTTTATTAAAATGTAATTATTTTTTGAAATATTTGTCAAGAAAGCTAAAGTAACCTGCATTTCTTAGCTAATAAGACTAATTGACCTTTCTACAAAAGATCCACCTCAATCAAGTTTACCAATCCTATTCCTTATTTTGTTAATTACAGAGGGGGCGTAAGATAATAATACTATTTTATTTAAGCTAAACACCCCCACAAATTTACTAAGTTTAAGGCATGCTCATATTTTCTGAACTTGATTCTTCTTCTGAAAATGCTTTTTGTAGTGAAGCCAAATGTTCCTTAGGCCAATTTAATACTCCAATATCTAAAAATTCTTTATCAGTAAGTACCGCTTTCACTTGATTAGAATCATCAGTTTTTACGGATGTTTGCTCCAAATCTAGGTTATAATCACTATCCATATTGCTATTTTCTGCTGTTGATGATTGGTTACTAGAAGCCCATATCGAAAAAGGATTTGATGACACTGGAACAATCTCTCTAGGGACATCCACTTGCCCCCTATTTTCTGTACTTGAACTATTTTGATGGGATGGCATTGCGACCGTTAACACATTTTCCAGGCAGCGTTGACTCACAATATAATCAACTACCTTATTCTGAGTTAACAAACCTTTTAAAACAATTAAACGAGGAATATCTAATTTGTCATTTAATACAAATCTAACGACAGTCTCTGATGCTCTTGGGTAGTTTATAAGTAATCTTTGGACTGAGGGATTCGTAACTAAATCTACAAACGTCTGTAAGTAAGCTAGACCTTTTCTACTTGCTATAGCGATTATACTCTGACCACTAATCTTTACAGCTTTTAGATATTGCATATTAGCTTCTGACTGGTTAGATTTGTCCGTAGGAACTGATGATAAAAGTTTAAGGATTGCCATTGCCTCGGGCACATCAAAATCAACAATGATTTTCGTAATCTCTTCTTGAAGTAAGCCAATAAACGTTAAAAAACCCATGCTTTTCATAAGGTTATGAGGAGGAAAAAAAGAGGTTTTTAATCCTCGACTATTCAGTTCGGTCCCTTGTAGCAAAGTAACATACAATTGACGTTTTTGTGGATTATGAAGTAAAGGTTGTAGTTCGCTCAAATCTTTCATAAATAGTAGCCTATACTAATTAACAAAACTTTATTGTACAATTTTTGATCTTTAAAGTCAATATATATACTTAATGGGCGTTTTTT
>NZ_JBNVZS010000044.1:0-218 GCF_052527395.1 Legionella pelazae | reverse complement strand
CAAGTAATGACTTACCCTTAGAAGGGGGATATGGGGTTGTAGCTCAGCTGGGAGAGCACCTGCCTTGCACGCAGGGGGTCGGGAGTTCGAACCTCCCCAGCTCCACCAGGATTGACAAGATAAAAAACCATTTTAAGTGAAGGCCTAAGCCGTCTTTCAGTGGTTTTTTATCTGGTATAATCCAGAGGTTCATTAACAATTTGGTAGAGATTAACGAG
>NZ_JBNVZS010000043.1:0-269 GCF_052527395.1 Legionella pelazae | reverse complement strand
CGTAGCAACTGTCTTGAATTAAAATTCAAGACAGCAGTTTTGGTTCAAAAAACCAAGGTTGTTTTTTCTTAATGATGGCATTCATAATGATTAATAATTTTCTCATACAAGCAATGAGCGCAGTCATTTTAGACTTACCAGCCAGACATAATCGTTGGTAGAAGGCGTGTATTTGTGGGTTATGCTTTATGGCAACAAGCGAAGGCATGTAAAGAGCGGTTCTAATAGAAGCTCTGCCACCCCAGATAGTTCGTTTACCCTTTAAGGTA
>NZ_JBNVZS010000042.1:0-294 GCF_052527395.1 Legionella pelazae | reverse complement strand
TCTCGTTAATCTCTACCAAATTGTTAATGAACCTCTGGATTATACCAGATAAAAAACCACTGAAAAAAATACCCTACTTCAATGGCCTTTTATCTGGAAACTCCAAGAAAACAGATTGGTGGGTCTGGGTGGACTTGAACCACCGGCCTCACCCTTATCAGGGGTGCGCTCTAACCAACTGAGCTACAGACCCAATGGCGGCATTAAATTATTAAGTGTTACTACTTATAAAGTGCATAGTCATTTAGTGATATAAACACCATGCAAAGAAAACGCTCGCTTACTACTGTTTAC
>NZ_JBNVZS010000041.1:0-306 GCF_052527395.1 Legionella pelazae | reverse complement strand
GAGACTTATTAATGAGAGTAGTGATAAACAAGAAAATCAGGCGGCCAAAGACAGCCATCATTCAAATGCATCCTCACCATCATCTTTCTTTGCATCCTATGATGAAGAGGAAGTAGAAAAACCAAAAGATAAAGATGACTCTGAAAACGACGCCCCTACTAGAAAAGTCAACATGGCTTAAATAAATTATTAATCTTTAAGTCTATTCGGTAAATAGTGAATGTCAGGGGTTTTTAGAGCTAACTTCTAACGCAGGTTACAAACCGAGTTTAGGTAAGAAGACTATTTGGCTAACAGCATAAATGA
>NZ_JBNVZS010000040.1:0-330 GCF_052527395.1 Legionella pelazae | reverse complement strand
GAAGAATGGGCACTTAATTAAGGGAATTAACTGCTCAATATCAAAACCTTCAATCATTTTTTCGTGCTGATTTATTGTTATTTCAATAATACTAGGATCACACAAGCTCATGCCTATGCTGGATGAATCATTATGTATTTCTGCATATAATTGTTCAATCTGATTGGTTTGGCGATAATGTAAAAGTCTTTGTCCAAATTCTTTTTGAGACTCAATAATAGGTGTTAGTGTTTTTAAAGTTAAAGGCGAATCTAACATAATGAGTTGCTGGACAAATTCAGGATAACGTGCTGCAACCATTAAAGCAATCATACCCCCTAGTGAGTATCC